>JBMLOR010000056.1:0-1698 GCA_049242865.1 Chitinophagaceae bacterium
ATGGTTAATACTTTACACTATTTACTACTATTTTTTAATAATAGGCTTATCCTGTTAAATGATTTAATGCTCTACTTCATTTTTAAAATGAAGTTTTTGGGTTAAAACATGATGTTTTTGGGTAAAAAACCCAAATATATTGATTTAATTGATAAAATTTTATCAACAACGTCCAAAGTTTTAGCTTTTCAATCTAAAAAATTGGGTGCAAAACCCAAAAACTTTGATATTTAAGCCAAGCGATAGGGTATAAAAGCTATAAATTTCAGTATAAAGCCAAAACACATAAATAGAGCTGTGAATAGCTTTAACTTGATAAGTATTTTTTTTACTTTATGAAACATTTTCGCCGTTGTTGGTGAAGAACAACAACATCAACAAAAAATGGCAGAAATAACTTTCATTTTTTGTTTATTACAACTCTCCAAATTATTTTGCACTCCTAAATTTATTTAATGAAAAAGTTTTTACTTAAAGCTATGTTATTTAGCTTACTATTTATTAGTTTACAATCAACAGCACAAAACGAATTGTATTGGAGAGATGGTTTTCAACCTAATTTATCCCCTGCATGTGATTTAACAACAATCAATCCAACCGCATTTAATGGTTTTTATTTTAATGGTAATGCAGGAAGATGGTATGGTGCAGGAGTTTATCTTACTGGGGGTATTGCAGGTACGGGTAATTGCCCTTCAACTGTGCCAAATTATCATATAAGATCGAGAAACTTAGCTCCAGTTTATGATTCTGGATACTTAATTACACCTATCGTAAATTTTGGTATTCAAGAATTTAGAATGATACGTGGGCGTGCTTCAAGGTCATATTCTATTTGGGTAACAAGCGATACAAATGCCGTTACCGCTAATTGGACTTATGCAGTGCTTATGTCTTCTAGGGCTCAAACAATACCATGTAATGATACTACAGTAATTATAGCTTCTCCTACAGCAAAACGTGTAAAAATAGTATTCAGGCCAGGAACAGATAGTGATGTAGATAGTATTGGAATTACTAGTTTTGGTCAAATATTACCTGTGAAATTTGGAGCAATTTCAGCTTCATTTAATGAGGGAAAAACAAAGCTGAATTGGCAAGTTGAAGCTGAAATAAATACTTCAAATTATATTATTGAACAAAGTACCAATGGTAAAGATTTCGTTACAATTGCAAGTGTTGAAGCTAAAAATCTAAAAAATTATAATTTTATTGTTAATTCCACTTTTGACGACATTCATTATCGTGTTAAGGCTGTAGATAAAGACGGAAAAATTGCTTATAGTTCTATTATTAAAGTAAAAGCCAATACTTCTAAAAATTTATTAGATTTAACCGTTGCTCCAAACCCTATAGTAAACGGTAAATTAAATTTACAAGCAAATGGAATTGCTAAAGGTAATTACACCATTAACATTTTTTCAATGCTTGGTAAACAAGTTTATAGCACAAATATTTACAGTGATGGTGTTAGTTTTAGTAAAGTAATTGATTTGTATAATACCATTTCATCTGGACAATACAATATACAAATTACAAATGGAGTAACGCAAATTACTAAAACAATTATCATTAAATAGCATTTTTTTCGCCGTTGTTGTTGTTCTTCGCCAACAACTTTTTAGTATAAAATTAATGTTGTTGGTAGGCTTTGCCATACCAACAACGGCAGAAGAGAAAACAATAATTTTGAGGAAA
>JBMLOR010000057.1:0-6951 GCA_049242865.1 Chitinophagaceae bacterium
TTTTCAATTTTGATTTAAAAACTTTTTCAAACTTTTCAACTTTTGGCCTTACCACCATTCTGCAATACCCTTGATTGGGATTGTTGTTGTAAAAATTTTGATGATAGCCTTCGGCACTGTAAAAGTTTGTAAAACTTTCTATTGCCGTTACAATAGGATTGTTGAATGCTTTCACTGCATCTAACTCTGTTTTATATTTTTCGGCTTTTGCTTTTTGCTCTTCGTTGTGATAAAAAATTACACTTCTGTATTGTGGCCCAATATCTGCACCTTGTTGGTTTAAAGTGGTTGGGTCGTGGGTTTTCCAAAAAACTTCTAGCAATTCATCAAAGGTTATTTCTTTAGGGTTGTAAATAATTTGCAATACTTCGGCATGTCCAGTATTTTTCTCACAAACTTGCTCATAGCTTGGGTTTTGTACAAAGCCACCACTATAACCACTTGTTACAGATTGTACACCTTTTAATCGTTGAAAAATAGCTTCGGTACACCAAAAACAGCCATTACCAAAAGTTGCAATTTCCATACCTTGTGGTATGTTTACTGTAGTTGTTGGTATGTTTTGATTTGTATTTGTCATTTTATTTGATAATTGTTTTTTATTGTTTTGCCCACATGCAAATAGCATTTGCGACACAAGTGCTACTAGTACTAAAATTTGTTTACGCATAGTTTTTATTTTAAATACGAGTACAGTTGAAATTACTTTGTTAATGCTTAGTTAAGATGTTGCAATTTGTATTGGCATAACCTCTGCAATAGGGCTAAAAGCATACAACCTTCCTGTACTTATTTCTTCACAAACAAATCTTTTTCGTCTTTGTTCTAATTTCTTAAAAATTCTGTTTTTATCTGTTTTAAAAAAGCTTCCTATTGCAATATTTTCAACAGTTACAAACCCAATTCTTACCACAGTATTATAAGTTCTTAAAACTTTCAATAATTCTGTTTCACCACTTGCAGTTGCTGATGGATTGTTAATTGACTTTTGCAGTGCTTTAACCACATTATCAGGAAAAATTTGTAGTTGTATAAATTGAACTAGTAAGTTGCTATAATTTTTCTTCCATTCAATTCCATGAGGTTCAACTCTGTTGCCAAAGGCTTCAAAGGTTTGTAAATGTGCCAACTCGTGCAAAAAGGTAATTAAAAATTCGTATTTATTAAGATTTCCATTTACGGTAATTCTGTGGTTTTTGTGTTTTAAAGGATGTCTATAATCTCCCAAAATTGTTTTTCGTTTTTGAGTTACAGTAAAATGAATATTGTAATGTTGAATATATTTTACTACGTATTCAAAACTATTTTCTGGTATAAATTGCTTTAAAGATTCTAATGGATGTTGAACTACAGGCATACTATTTTCTAATTTTCATTGCAATACTTTTTTCGATTACAGTATACAGAATATAAAAAAACATAGCTCCAAAAATGGCATAAATACTTTGTTGTTTTGTAAAAATTAAATATCCAAAAACAGCACCTCCTAATACAAATAGTTTGAGTATTGTAGACAGTAAAACACTTTGTACTGATGCGTTGGGGTTTTTGTTTGTAGAGGCGTTTAAAAATAATTTTATATTAATACTGCTAAGTAAAAATAAGAGTACATTACTTGTTAGTAATACTTTAGAATTAATATTTAAGGAATTTAGCTTCGTTGCTGATAGTGCAACAATACATGCAATAGCTACAAAAAGACCTATTAAAGGCATGATATAGGTAAAGTAGTTTCTTGGATTTTTTGATGAAATTGTTTCAGTCATTTTTTTGAATTGTTACTTTCAATGATAATTTTTATAAGTATTCCTACAATAGTAATAAATGGTAAGCTTATCGTAAATAAAGGGAATTTCCAGTTTAATTTTTTGTCTATCCACCAACCTAAATAAACCATTAATCCAATAGATACAAACATCTGTGTGGCAAGTGATACATACTTATTGGTTTCTGAATATTTTTTCAATTTGCTATTTTTTGATGCATTGAACTGTATGATACCCTGCTTTATCCTTTTTTTAAACTAAACGCTACAATTTATTATTAGTAAAACAAACATAACGGATAATCTTAAATGCAAAAAGCTTTGAGTATAAAACCTCAAAGCTTTGCTAAAATTAAAACAAAAATGAAAAACTATTTACCAAAAAAGTATCCAAAAGTTAATCCAAGTTGATTACCTCTTTGTGTAAAACCAGGAATATTTGCTAAGTTGGTTAAACCTGCATTGTAATTTAGTTGTACAAATAAGTTTTTGTTGAACTCGTATCCTGTAACAAAATTAATTCCAAAGTCAAGAGCTTTTAATTGGGTTGCTCCATTTCCAATTTCAATTTTTTCATCGGCACCATCGTGTGTTTTAACTACTGCACTTAAGTTTAAACCAATGTTTGGGCCAGCACCTATAATGAAACCACCTTTTTGTGAAGGAAATTTGTATACCACATTTAAAGGAAGTTCTAAGGTGTTTATTACATAATTATCATAGTGGTCAAGATGCTTTTCTCTTGTGCCACGATTGCTGTAACCTAAGCCAGTTTGTAAATTTAAACTTTTGCTCAGTTTAAATTCTGTAACAACACCTAACGATAATCCAAGTTTACTAGAAAAGTCTTCGCCACCCACCGAAAAACTTTGGTTTGCTAAATTTAAACCACCTTTAACTCCAAATTTTACTTGTGCAGTTGCATTAAATGTGATAAATGCTACTACAGCTAACATGATTTTTTTTGTTGTACTCATTGTTTTTTGTTTTTTATTGTTAATTAATAATTATTGGAAAATTTATGTTTATATCATCGTGGCCTTTAGTTACATCATCATTAGGGCCTTTATTAAAGGGTTTATGTTTTAATTGAATTTTTATAGTTGCAGTGTTAGTTGTGGTTGCTGTGCTAGTTTGCCAATTACTATTTAATCCTAAGGGATGCCCTAAAATATCTACATCTGTTTTTGTTATGTTTACATTAACTGAATTTGGCGTATAAAAAAGTTCATGTTCTCTGCCAGCTGTTCTTATTTCAGCAGTCATATCTTTTGTTGTACCACTCGTTTTATTTTGTAATACAACATCGGCTTGATAGGTTTGATTTTGATTAAGTTTTATAGTATCAAACTTTACAGGATTATTACCACCAATACCATCAGGATCATCAAAGGTTGCTATGTATTTTGTAACACCAGCTTGCTTAAAAGTGATAATTAAAGTTGTAATGGCAGAATGGTCGCTATTGTTTTGAGCTTCATCAACCTTTTTACAACTTGTAAAAATTACAATTGTAGTTAGTATAATTAAAATATTTTGTTTCATTGTTTTATTTAAAAATTATAATTTATTCTTAAGCTAGCATTTGTGCCCATTTCATCAAAAAAGTATCTAAATCTATTTAAATAATCTCTATATGATGTGTTTAATACGTTGAATATTGTTATGCCAATTTGTATAGGTTTTTTATGAACTTTTATAGTTGTTTGTGCATTAAAATTTATCAAGGCATATGCAGTTGGCGGTGGTGCATAATCTTGTAACACAAGCGTTTTATTGGGAATTAACGTTTGTTGCTTTACATATAACAACTCAATTCCAATAAGGTTTTGCATAAATTTTTTGCCATTGTTTGGTAAAAAATTTAATTCTACACTACCTCTATCTGCAGGCATTAATATTATCCAATCTAATGTGGTTTTGTTCCAACCCCTAACGATTGTTGATTTTAAATTCGCTTGCCATTGTTTACTTAAAGTATACTGCAAACCAACATCAAATCCATAAACATGAGCATTTGTAGCAACATAATTAAATGTTGGATAATAACCTCTTATGGTAAAACTTGGCGGTTGTACAGGTTGTAGGTAAATGTAATTGTTGATGTGGTTGCTATAAGCTACTATTTCGAACTTAAAATTGCTATCTGGTTTATAAGTAATTTCTTGTGTGAAGCTTAGATTTTTTTCAGCATTAAATAATGGATTGCCTACTTCAATACTTGCCAATCCTTGGTGCAAACCATTTGCAAAAAGTTCGTTAACTGCAGGTGGCCTAAAAGCTGTAGCCACAATGCTTTTTGCTTTTATGCTATTACTAATGTTATACGATGCTTGTGCAGTTGCAGTTACATTACTAAAGTTTCTGCTAATTTGAGTTTGAACACCAAGCTCTCTTTTAAAAGCATCAAATTGTTTACTATCGTATCTTATACCAAAGCTTAAATTAGTGGAATGTAAATTCACATTTGCAATGGCAAAAATGCCTAAACTGTTTAGTTGGTAGTTAGGTATAAATATTCGTACACTGTTGTCTTTATTGATGTTTTGTTGTACACTGTACTGTATACCAACTTCTGTATTAAAGTTTTTGTTAAAATTGCTCTTAAACAATAAATCAGCATTTGTAGTACCTAAGCTTAAGCTCATTTCAGGCTGATTTAAGTATTGTTTACTATCATATTCATCTCTCGAATTTTCTTGATGTGCTGTTATTAATTGTAATTGATGATTATTTTTTAGTTGAAGTTTTTGAGTAAGTTTTACTAGAAAATGATTTACATGCTGTTTTGGACGATTAATGTTATAAGTAAAACCATCTGTAAATAATGGTGTTGATGATTTTATGGCAGCTTCTAAATCGTCTTTACTTTCAACATGTGCACCTGTATAAAAGCCTAAAGTTGTTGAAAAATTGCTCACATAAATATTAGCCTGATAATTGTTTTTTTGATAGGCAATAGTAGCAGCAGCATTTAATTCTCTTAATCCTGTATTAGCAACATAATAATTTGGTGTTTTTACATTGCCTGCTTTTTTTGCAGTTCCTTGTAATCTAAATGCCCAGTGATTGTTGCTACTTACGTAGGTTACTAAACCACTTAAAACTCCCATTCTATTATTGGTATAATAGAGTGAATTAAAGCTTCCAGAATATCCAATTTTCTCGAACATTGGTTTTGGCTCAACCAAAACAACTCCACCAATAGCTTCTGCTCCATATTTTACACTTGCAGCACCTTTAACAATCGTAAATTTTTCGGCTGTAAAAGGATCAATCTCAGGTGCATGTTCAGTTCCCCAATTTTGTCCTTCTTGGCGAATACCATTATTTAAAATCACAATTCTGTTGCTATGAAACCCATGTATCATTGGTTTGCTAACTGTTGGCCCACTACTTAGTAATGTAACCCCACTAACTTGTTGTAAAGCTTGAGCTAAATTTAAACCAACTAAACTAATTTTTTGAGATGCTTTAAATTGTGCAGTGGCCAAATTTTGATTGGGTATATTGGCTGTTAAAGTTACATTTTGCAATTGTTGCGAAGACGCTGCAAGTGAAATATTAATTCTCTTTGATGCATTAATTGTAACTACTGTATCTACACTATTAAAACCAATACTACTAATATTAATGATGATTTTACCATTGCAAATGGTAGTTACAAAATTCTTTTCTTTGTTTGCTTTTACATTAGCATTGTTTACTAAAACTGTGGCATTGACAAGATGCTCACCTTTAGAGTCGGTTATGTGTAAAGTTAATACTGTGTTGCAAGGCTGTGCAGTTGCTTTATTAATTAAAGCAGAAAAAAGTAAAAACAATAAAACTAAAGCTTTTTGCAACATTGTTGCAAAAGTAGGGTTTGTACCTAAATAGAAAAAATTAAATTACAGTAATCGAAAGCCAAAAATTACGCTATTTAGATAAGGTTACCTAACAGTAAAAATTGATGTAATACTACTTTAAATCTAACTTTATTTGTAACTCTTCAAATTGTTTTGTATCAATTTCGCTAGGAGCATCAATCATTACATCTCTGCCAGAATTATTTTTAGGGAAAGCTATAAAATCTCTAATACTTTCACTTCCTCCTAAAATACTACAAAGTCTGTCAAAGCCAAATGCAATACCTCCATGTGGGGGTGCACCATATTCAAAGGCACCAAGTAAAAAACCAAATTTGTGTTGTTGCTCAGCTTCATCCATACCTAAAGCTTCAAACATTTTTTGTTGTAATTCTCTTTGATAAATTCTTATACTACCTCCACCAATTTCATTGCCATTTAAAACCATATCGTATGCATTGGCTTTAATGTTTGCATAAGGATGTTTTAAATATTCGGCAGCATTTTCAATTTTTGGATTATTGCTAATCATAGTTTCAATATCGCTTGGCTTTGGTGCTGTAAAGGGATGATGACGAGCTACCCAACGATTGTCTTCTTCTGCATATTCAAACAAAGGAAAATCTAACACCCACAACAATTTAAATTCATTGTCTTTTCGTAAACCTAATCTTTTGCCCATTTCCATTCTTAAGTCACTAATGGCTTTACGAGTTTTTTCTTCGGCACCTGCTAAAATTAAAATTAAATCGCCCGTTTGTGCATTGCAAGTTTGAGCAATATTTTTTAGTTGGTCTTCATTGAAAAATTTATCGAAACTACTTTTGTAAGTTCCGTCTGTGTTACACTTAATAAAGGCTAAACCTTTCATGCCTATTTGAGGGCGTTTTACCCATTCAATTAATTCATCAGTTTGTTTTCTACTCCAATCTGATGCATTAGGAACGTTAATGGCAACAACTGTTTCAGCTTCATTAAACACAACAAATTCGCTGTTAATTACAGACGAAATATCTTGCTTGTTAGGGAAGGTGTGTTGTGGAAACTTAAGGTTGGTAATCTTCATATCAAAACGAATGTCTGGCTTGTCGTTACCATAAGTCCACATTGCTTCTTGCCAAGTAGTTCTTTCAACAGTTTCTGTGTAATCGATTCCTTTAACGTCTTTAAAAATTCTTTTAACCAAGCCTTCAAACATTTGTAAAATGTCTTCTTGTTCTACAAAGCACATTTCACAATCTATTTGTGTAAATTCTGGTTGGCGATCGGCTCTTAAATCTTCGTCTCTAAAGCATTTTACTATTTGATAGTATCTATCGTAACCACTCACCATTAATA
>JBMLOR010000058.1:0-2343 GCA_049242865.1 Chitinophagaceae bacterium
TGCTAGTAACTTTTTTTTATATACTAAAAAATTGTTTTTTGTTTATGTGGTTTTGTTATTTGCAGTTTCGGTAATTGTTATTAATAACTATTATTGGCTTAATCATTAAACAACATTTATGAATCAAAATATAACTACAACTTCTTTTGAAAACCTACAATTACAGTTTCATCAAATACCTGTAATACAGCAAGTAGCGTTGCAGCCAATACAATCTAAGTATAAAAAAGTAATGATTTATAGCTGGATAATTGTTTATTCAATACTTTTTTCTATACTTATTTTATTATGTTTTTTGGTTGATGATTTTATGCAAAATTTACCACTAGTTTATGGAAGTTTTGGAGCATTTTTTGCCATTGTTTTATTTACTTTTTTATATATAAATATTGAATTTAAGAATAGAAGTTTTGCTATAAGACAACACGATGTACTATATAAAAGCGGCTGGATATTCCAAAAAACAGAAGTGCTGCCATTTTCTAAAATTCAGCATTGTACACTATCGCAGAATGTAATTGCAAAAAAATTTAATTTAGCAAATATCACATTTTACACAGCAGCAGGTCATGGAGGTGATGTAACTATCCATGGATTAATTTTTGAAGAAGCCGACCAACTAAAAGATTTTATAACGCAGCAAAACAAACAGTTACATGAGCCAAAACAAAGTTGATATTTGCATTCCTCAAAAGCAATCTGCCATTGCATTGGTATTTAGTTTGCTAAAAGTATTGAGAGAAATGTGGGCTATTTTTGTTGTAATTGGTTTAAATTTATTTAGAAAAAAAGCAACAGATTTTACAGTTTATTATTATGTTTTTGGAGGCATTATTTTATTATTTTTAATAAAACTAAATACCGTTTTAAGTTATTTTACAACAAGATTTTATATAAATGAAGTAAAGGAATTAGTGCATACAACAGGTTTGTTTGAGCGTAAAAAAACCGTTATTGCTTTGCACAATATTCAAAGCATGCAAGCAAGTCAAAATATTTTGAATAGAATTACAAATACATTTAAAGTTGCTATACAAACTGCTGGCACGTCAAAAGCTGAGATTGAATTATTTGCAATTCAGAAAGTGCAGCTAGAAGCTTTACAAACAGCCCTTGCAAGCTACACCAATAAACAACCAAATGAAGCAATAGAAAATCAAAAACAGGAAGAGCAATACAACCTCAGTTTAAATGGCTTACTAAAGCTATGTATTTCAGAAAATCACTTACAATCTTTCTTTATTATATCTGCTTTTTTACTAGGCAAATTAAATGAGTTTAAAGAATACATTAGCATTGATGCAACAGGATGGTTAGAGAAAAAAATTAATGCAATGTCTAGCGGAATATCCATGTTTATAGTTTTTTTTATTTTTTGTATGATGATTGCTATTTTGTATTCCTGTATAAGAATAATTATAAAATACGCAAATTTTTCTATAAAACATAGCAACACACATTTGCATTTAAATTGGGGTTTACTAAGTACACAACGTAAAATTATTGCTTTCAAAAAAATACAAACAATAGAGTGGAAAAGCAACAGTATAAGGCGGTTGCTGAATTTAGCAATTTGCAATATTGTAGCTTTAGGAGAAGATATTGTAAAAAAAGAAAGTGGCATAAGTTTGCCAATAACTAAGCTAGAGCATTTAGAATCAATAGTGCTTAAATACAATGAAAACTTAATTTTTAATGATGCAGAAGCCCTTAAAATTCATCCTTCTTACATTCTGCGAAGTTTCTTGCTTTTTGCATTGCCCATAAGTTTATTGGGATGTTTAACAGCATTATTTTTTAAAAAGTATTTTGTTTTGCCATTTATTTTTCTTTGGCTCATTTATTTTTTGATTGCCAAATGGATGTTTAGAAAAAGATTTAAGTTCTTTTTAAATGCGTATGGACTTAAAATATATAAAGGAATTTGGGGTACTCAAGAGCAAATTATTGTTTGGGAAAATATTCAAAATTTAAGCATCAGTACTTCCCCTTATCAAAGAAGTAATAGTTTGGCAAGTTTGCATTTATACAATGCAGGGAAATTAATTAGCATTCCATATATACCATTGTCTCAAGCAAATTTTATTACAAATTATGCTTTATACAAAACCGAAACTATGATTTAAGTAAACTAGATATACTTTATAAAACACAAAAAGTATGATTAGAAATTTAGCACTTTAACTAAACTATTTGCAATAATTTTATTATATATAAAGTTACTCATTTGATTTACACAATTTACTTTAGTATTATTGCTTCATAAACTTTTTATGAGCCATAGCACTGCCCCTTCATCAAACATTAAATTTGTTATCACATCTTCATCAATTGGCACATTAA
>JBMLOR010000059.1:0-8541 GCA_049242865.1 Chitinophagaceae bacterium
GTACTTAAAAACAGTAGTTTAAGAGAAATGCATCAGCCTTGGAGGTTACGAAATTTTAATCCAAATGCTAAAAAAGCAAATGGTAAAGTTTGTGGCATTGTTCAAGGTTATGGTTATGGCTTAGTGTATCAAAAAGATTGTGATGGGGTGGAGTGGATTGGACATGCTGGTGGATTGCCAGGATTTGGAAGTCAATGGCGTTTTTTGCCTCAATATGGTGTTGCCATAGTTGCTTTTGGAAATAGAACTTACGCTCCATTTACTGCTATTAATAATATTATTTTGGATACATTGATGGCTGAAAGTAAATTAGTTGCAAAAGTTATAGAGCCATCTACAATTTTATTGCAACGCCAAAAAGAGCTCATTGAGCATTTACCCCAATTAAATGCAGCTAATTTGCCAAAAATTTTTGCAGAGAATTTCTTTTTAGATAATGCAGTTACTGACTTTATTGCTTTTGCAAAAACAAAGTTTTCGGCAATTGGCAAAATAAAATCAGTCGAAAAAATTGAACCTGAAAACAATTTGAGAGGCAGTTTTAAGGTGATAGGGGAGAATGGTAATTTGGAAATTTATTTTACACTTACTCCAGAAAAAAAGCCATTAATACAGCAACTAGATATATTTTAATTGTAATGTAATAGTAGTTTGTTGCAATAAAAAGGCTTCTTAGAAAAAATTCCAAGAAGCCTTGATTTTTTAAAAACTATTTTATAAATGTGCTTGTATTTTTTTGTCTAAAACATTTTTAGCAGCTGCTCCAATTTGTTTATCAACAACTTGTCCGTTTTTGATAAACAATATTGCTGGAATACTTGTGATGCCATATTCCGAGCTTATTTTAGAGTTATTATCTACATTAACTTTTCCAATATTTACTTTACCTTCATAATCCTTTGAAAGCTCGTCAATTACTGGTCCAATTGCTCTACAAGGGCCACACCATTCTGCCCAAAAATCTACTACACTTAGTTTGTCGCTATCTAAAATTGTTTCTTTAAAATTTGCGTCTGTTAATTCTAATGCCATTTTATTGTATTTAAATTGTTAATTAATTATTTATTTTCTTTTCTTGGGTTGGTAAGTAAAACTTCGTCCACCAATCCATAAGCTTTTGCTTCTGTTGCAGTCATCCAAAAATCTCTATCACTATCAGCTGCAATTTGTTCAGGTGTTTTTCCTGTGTGCGTTGCAGTAATTTCGTACAGTTCGCTTCTTAGCTTTTTAATTTCTCTGGCGGTAATTTCAATATCACTTGCTTGGCCTCCAATTGCTCCACTTGGTTGATGCATCATAACTCTGCTGTGTTTTAGGGCAGTTCTTTTGCCTTTTACCCCTGCACATAATAAAACTTGCCCCATACTTGCTGCAATACCTGTACATATTGTACTAACATCTGGGCTTATAAATTGCATGGTATCATAAATACCTAAGCCAGCGTAAACGCTGCCACCTGGGCTATTAATGTACATTTGAATATCTCTTGTTCTATCTACACTTTCTAAAAACAACATTTGTGCAGTAATAATATTAGCTACATAATCATCAACGCCTTGTCCTAAAAATATTATTCTATCCATCATTAATCTACTAAATACATCCATTTGTGCAATGTTTAATGGACGTTCTTCAATTATATAAGGAGTAAGACCTGTTGGTGAAAACTTAGTGCTATAACTATGTAAAGTATTGCTGCTAATGCCTTGATGTTTAACTGCGTATTGCTCAAACTCTTTTTTAAAATTCATGACTTTTTATTGTGTTACTTAAAATTTTAAACAAAAATAGTGCAAGGCATATATACACGTCAATTTGTCGTACAAATGTGTATTTATACGACAATGCTGGGGAAAACTTACACATTAAGTTCCACAGTTGTTTTTTTATTTTCAGTGTTTATTAAATTTATTTGAATAAAATGTTTTACCCATATATAAATATTTTGGCTGTTTAAATACAGACTCCTATTTTTGCAACCCAATAAAAAAAAGGTATTAAATATGTTAATTATTGATTCAAAAGATTGTGAAAACATAGACAAGGCTCTTAAAAAGTATAAAAAGAAGTTTGAAAGAAGCAAAACCATGTTACAATTACGTGGTCGCCAAACTTTCACAAAACCTTCTATTGTGCGTAGAGCTGAAGTTTTAAAAGCAATCTACAAGCAATCTATAGCTAGTGGAAAAATAGACGGATAGTTTAAAACATTTCCTCAAAAATATTCTCAAGTAGCCTTTATGTATATTTAGGCTACTTTTTTATGCTTTTAACTCAACAAATAAATCATTTACTACTGCAGTTTTTGCAATATTTAGAATATCAAAAAAGATATTCAAAACATACTGTAATTGCTTATCAAACTGATTTACAGCAGTTTTTTGTATATGCACAAGCTCAGTTTGATATTGCTGAAGTTGCAGATATAACGAGTAATATTTTAAGAAGTTGGTTAGCTAGTTTAAAGGATGAAGAAACAACAGCAAAAACCATCAATCGTAAAATTTCGAGCATAAAATCATTTTTTAAGTTTTTGCAAAAGCAAAATCTTGTAAGTAAAAATCCAACAGCATTAATTGTAGCTCCTAAAATACCTAAGCGGTTGGCTAATTTTGTAAGAGAAGAGGATATGCATACATTATTGCATCATGTAGAATTTACCGATGATTTTGAAGGGAAAACTAAGAAATTAATAATTACATTGTTTTACCAAACTGGCATGCGTTTAAGTGAATTAATTAATGTGCAAGAAACCAATTTAAACGAAGCTTCCCAGCAAATTAAAGTTGTAGGTAAGGGAAATAAGGAAAGAATAATACCTTTAGAGTTAAATTTAATTAAGGAATTACAAACTTATATTGCATCAAAACCAAATAATGCTGCCGAAAATATATTTGTAACTCCTAAGGGTAAACCTTTAAACCCAAGAACAATTTATGGATTTGTAAAAGAACATTTAAGTTTGGTTACTACTATACAAAAAAAGAGTCCACACGTTTTGAGGCACAGTTTTGCAACACATTTAATGAACAATGGAGCCGAAATTAATGCAGTAAAAGAGCTTTTGGGGCATAGCAGTTTAGCTGCTACACAAGTATATACGCACAACACCATTGAAAAGTTGAAAGCTGCATACAAGCAAGCACACCCAAAAGCTTAAAGTGAAAACTTTACTCCATCTCTAACTTTAAAAACTTAGCCGTATGGCTATTTTTAGCTTTTTTAATCATTTCTTCGGGAGTGCCTTCAAATAAAATTTGTCCGCCACCATCGCCACCTTCTGGACCAATATCAATAATATGGTCGGCTACTTTTATCACATCTAAATTGTGTTCAATAATTAAAACAGAGTTGCCACGGTCAACCAATTTATTTACCACATCGGTTAATAATTTTATGTCTTGAAAATGTAAACCTGTAGTGGGCTCATCTAAAATATAGAATGTTTTTCCTGTATCTTTTTTGCCTAATTCAGTACTAAGTTTTACACGCTGTGCTTCTCCGCCACTAAGGGTTACAGCACTTTGCCCAAGTGTAATATAGCCTAAGCCAACATCTTGTAATACTTTAATTTTTCTATACAACCAAGGTACTGCATTAAAAAACTCACAAGCTTCATCTACACTCATATCCAACACGTCACTAATAGACTTTCCTTTGTATCTAATCTCTAAAGTTTCTCTATTGTATCGTTTGCCATTGCACTTTTCACAATGCACGTGCACATCTGGCAAAAAGTTCATTTCAATCACCCGCATTCCACCACCTTCACACACATCACAACGTCCTGTTTTTACATTGAATGAAAAACGACCTGCATTGTATCCACGAATTTTAGCCTCTGGCACACTGGCAAAAAGTGTTCTTATTTCTGTAAAAAATCCACAGTAGGTAGCAGGGTTGCTTCTTGGCGTTCTGCCAATAGGGCTTTGGTCAATTTCAATTACTTTATCAATATTTTCGAGGCCATCAATGCTCTTAAACTCTTGTGTGGGGTACTTACTGCCATAACAATGTTTGGCTAAAAGTGGATACAAAGTTTCGTTGATTAAAGTAGATTTTCCACTGCCACTCACACCTGTAACCACAATTAATTTACCCAAAGGAAAGGTAACATTAACGCCTTTTAAATTATTGCCTTTAACCCCTTTTAAAATGATACTTTTTCCGTTGCCTTGTCTTCTTTCTTTAGGAATTTCAATTTTCTTTTTACCACTTAAATATTGGCTGGTTTCGCTACCACTTTTCAACACATCTTTAGGTTTACCAGCAGCTACAATTTGTCCACCAAACTTACCAGCTTTAGGTCCAATGTCTACCAAATAATCACTTGCTAGCATAATATCTTTATCATGTTCTACCACCAAAACACTGTTGCCAATATCTCTTAAATTTTGTAAAGCAGTTATCAATCTATGATTATCTCTTTGGTGCAAACCAATACTTGGTTCATCTAAAATATAGGTAATTCCTTGTAGTTGAGAGCCAATTTGTGTAGCCAAACGAATTCGCTGAGATTCGCCACCACTTAGGGTTTTAGAAGGTCTGTTTAAACTCAAATACGTTAAACCAACATCCAACAAAAACTGTAAACGTTCTCTAATCTCTTTTAAAATATCTTTAGCAATGGTAGTTTGCTTAGTGCTTAATCTTTTTTCAATTGCTGTAAACCATATATATAATTTATCTAAATTTAGTTCCCCTAATTCAGCAATATTTTTTTCATCAATTTTAAACCAAAGACTTTCTTTTTTTAGCCTTGCACCATTGCAAGATGGGCAAGTACTCAGCTCCATAAATTTTTCTACCCAAACCTTTAAACCATCATTACTTTGTGTAGATGTAAACCATCTTTTCAGCATATTTACAATGCCTTCGTAACTCCCTGTAAATGTGTCAGGAATATTTTCATCATTTAAATCAACACCTAAATTATCGCTGATGCCTTTATCACCAAAAAGCAAAAGATTCAATTGATCAACTGATAAATTACTCAGTGGTTTATCGAGTGAAATTTTATATTTTTTGGCAAATTGTTTTACCTGATTAAACACACTTGCTTCTCTTTCTTCACCCAAAGGCACTATGCCACCTTCATTTACACTAATACTTTTGTCAGGAATTAAGGTGTCCATTGCAATGCTATACACATTACCCAAACCTTTACAGTTATTGCAATAGCCATAAGGACTGTTAAATGAAAATGCGTTGGGCGATGGTTCTTCGTAACTGATGCCAGTTTCTAAACACATTAATTGTTTAGAATACATAACAGCCCCCCCACCCCCCAAGGAGGGAGTAGGGGAAGACTCTAAGTTTTCTTTATCATCTTCAAATTCTAAGCTTTTTTGTTCTTTATTTTTTGATACACTTTTTTTAATTAGAGTGGTTTTTTCTTCACCCCCCTTGGGGGGCTGGGGGGCTTGGCTTACAAACATCAACCCTTTCCCCATTTTTAAACATTGCTGTACACTTTGGCTTAATCTTACTTTCATGTCTTTAGTAACAGCCATTCTATCAACCACTACTTCAATATCATGAATTTTATATCTATCAACTTGCAGCTTTGGAGTAAGGTCTGTAATCTCTCCATCAATTCTCACTTTTAAAAATCCCTTTTTTCTTATTTCTTCAAATAACTCTCTATAATGACCTTTACGCCCACGAACTAAAGGAGCAAGTAAGGATATTTTTTGATTGGCGAATTTTTCAAAAATGTTCTCAACAATTTCTTCCTCACTAAACTTCACCATTTTTTTGCCAGTGTTGTAGCTATAAGCTTCACCAACTCTTGCATATAACAAACGCAAAAAATCATACACTTCAGTTACAGTGCCAACAGTACTTCTTGGGTTTTTGTTGGTAGTTTTTTGTTCAATAGAAATTACTGGCGAAAGCCCTGTAATTTTATCAACATCTGGTCGTTCCATATCGCCCAAAAACTGACGAGCATAGGCACTAAAGCTCTCCATATATCTGCGTTGCCCTTCGTTGTAAATAGTATCAAAAGCTAACGAACTTTTACCACTTCCACTTACACCAGTAAACACAACTAACTTGTTTTTAGGTATAGATATGTCGAGATTTTTGAGATTATGTTCTCTTGCACCAAATATTTCTATTGCATCATTTCGCATAGCTGCGAAGATGATAAAGTTTTGAGATTAAAGTTTATGGAATTAGGTTTTTTGTTTTTCCTTTTTAGTATTCTATTATTGCATGATGCAGGTAGAACCTAGATATTTTTTATTAAACAAACCTTATAACATGGTTTCACAATTTAAAAGCGACCATCCTGTTCGACTTTTGGGTGATTTAAATTTTGTTTTCCCCGAAGGAACACATGCTTTAGGAAGGTTGGATAATGAAAGTGAAGGTTTGTTGCTGTTAACTACCGATAAAAAAGCCACAAAACTATTATATGGACAAAATAAATTGCACGAAAGAATTTACCAAGTGATGGTGTTTAAAACTGTAAATGAAACAGTAGTGCAACAATTACAAACAGGCGTTAGTTTTAAAGCAAGGGGAGGAGAAATGTACACTACAAAGCCATGTAAGGTAAAAATAATTGATGAACCAAATTTTCATTTTCCTTCTCCTATTGAGAAAAGTACATTCAATGAATATTCTTGGTTAGAATTTACACTTACAGAAGGAAAATATAGGCAGGTAAGAAAAATGTGTGAAACTGTAGGGCATAGATGTAAACGTTTGGTAAGAACAAGTATTGAAGGTTTACAGCTAAATGATATTGGCGTTGGTGAAGTTAAAGAAGTTAGTAGGGATATTTTTTATGGTGGATTAAATATTAAAGTTGATTAAATGCTAAAACCTTTAAAAATATTAATAACAGGAACAAATGGTTTTTTGGGCAATCATTTACTCAATTATTTAAGTAATTTTAATTACGAGTTGTTTTCTGTTACAAAAAGCCCCCTTGTTAATCATCAACATATTTTGGTTAAAAATTTTGAAGGAGATTTAACCAATGAAACTTTTGTAAAAAATACACTTGATGCCGTAAAACCCAATGTAATAATACATTGTGCAGCCATGAGTAAACCTGATGATTGCGAAAATAATCAGCAATTATGTTGGCAAACTAATGTTTTATCCACTAAATATTTAGTAGAAAACGCTCAAAATTACAATGCACATTTTGTTTTTTGCAGTACAGATTTTGTATATGGAGAAGGCGATAATCATAATGAAAATGGCACTTGTAATCCGCTAAATTATTATGCAAAAAGCAAGTTGGCTGCCGAGCAAATTATAACTTCTATTACTCCAAAATTTACAATTATTCGCCCGGTATTTATTTATGGAAAAGAAATTAAAGGTGTAAGAAAAAGTTTTATACAATGGGTAAAAGAAAGTTTGGAAACTAGTCAACAAATTAAAGTGGTAAACGATCAATTTAGAACCCCAACACATGTCATTGACATTTGTAAGGCACTTGAAACAATTGTTTCTACAACTACACTAGGAATTTTTAATCTTGCAGGAACCGAAATTTTAACACCCTATCAAATGGCAGTAATAATAGCCAATCAATTGAATTTAGATGATAAACTCATTATTCCTGTTACAGAAGAAGATTTTAAAGAACCTGTAAAACGAGCAAAACGTAGTATTTTGTGCATTGAAAAAGCAAAGGAAGTGCTACACTTTAATCCTTTAACTTTTTCAAAAGCCATTGCTGAAAGCTTTTAGAGATTAATTATTATCTTAGTTTTTAAACGCTTCTTCTTTTAAAACTTTGGTTTTTTAGAAATAATTAGCATTTTAACCCAAAAATCTCCAAATTTTCGTTGTTGCGAGTAAACTTTTTTCAATTCAAATCCACGATATTTGCCACTCTTAAAAAAAGAAGTTTAACGATAATTACATGAAAGATTTTTCGTACATCACCAATCAGCACCCAAGTTTTGTTGAAAATTTATACCAAGAATATTTAAAAAACCCTGAAAGTGTTGATGTCGATTTTAAGAAATTCTTCGAAGGTTTCGACTTTGCAGTTGCCAACAATACATCTTCAGTTTCAAACCAAAATAGCCAACATCAAACTGTTGTAGCAGATGGTTCTGTTGATTGGATGCGAGAAATTAAAGTTTATCGTTTAATATTAGGTTACAGAAACAAAGGACATTTACTTGCTAAAACCAATCCAATTCGTCCAAGAAAAGATAGAGGTGCTAACCTTAATTTAAGTTTTTTTGGCTTAAGTGAAGCTGATTTAGATACTACATTTAATGCAGGTAATTTAATTGGATTAGGAGCTACAACTTTAAGAAATATTGTTGCAAAGCTAGAAAAAGTTTATGCTAGCCATGTTGGTATTGAGTTCAAATATATCAGCAACCAAAAGAAAATTGATTGGCTAACCGAACAAATGGAACAAAAGTTTGATGAGCCATTAAGTTTTGATAAAAAGAAACGCATCTTGGAAAAACTGAACCAAGGTGTAATGTTCGAAAAGTTTTTACACACAAAATATATTGGTCAAAAACGTTTTAGTTTAGAAGGTGGCGAAACTAC
>JBMLOR010000060.1:0-4291 GCA_049242865.1 Chitinophagaceae bacterium
GTGGCTAGTACATGTTTTAATACTTTGCTAAAGTTTTAACACATTCAAAACAACTATAATACCCATTGAATTAATAGAATATATTTGCCCTAAAATAATTAATACTTGAATTTTCTTTTCGCTTGGCGATATTTTAAAAGTAAAAAAAACACCAACGCCATTACAATTATTGCTTGGGTTAGTATGGTGGCTATTGCTGTAGTTTCAGCTGCTTTAATAATCGTTTTAAGTGTTTTTAATGGTTTTGAAGATTTAGTAAAAGGGCTATATGCCGATTTTTATGCAGATGTTGTTGTACTTCCTTCAAAAGGGAAACAATTACAAGTTACCCAAAATCAATTTTCTGCATTAAAAAAAATTAATGGCATTGCATTTTACTCCACAGTTGTTGAAGAAAAAGCTGTTTTAAAAAATGGAGACGCCCAAAGTATTATTGTACTAAAAGGGGTAGAAGATAACTACACTCAAGTAAGTAATATTGCTAACCATATAGTAAGGGGTAAATTTATTTTAGGAAATGTAGAAGCTCCACAAATGGTGTTGGGTGCTGGGGTAGAAAACGCTTTAGCTGCAGATGTTGAAACAGCAATTAATGGACTCACTGTTTACATGCCCAATAAAGCAAATGCTATTAATTTACAAAGTGCTGATGCTTTTAATAGCAGCACAGTTGTAGCAACTGCCACATTTTTAGTACAACAAGAATTTGATAATAAATATTGTTTTACAAATATTGATTTTGCTAGATATATGCTAAATATAGATGCTAGTATGTGCAGTTATATTGAACTTAAATTAAGCGATAAAGCCAATATTAAATCAATTTCAAAAAGTATAAAAGAAGTTTTAGGAAACAATATTTTAGTGCAAACTAGATACGAACAAAACAAAAGTTTATATGCTGTAATGCAAGCTGAAAAATGGATAATTTATGGTGTACTAAGTTTAATTTTATTGATAGCTGCCTTCAACATTATTGGCTCTTTAACCATGCTTGTTTTGGAAAAACAAAAAGATATTCAAATTTTAAAAGCTATGGGTGCTAATAATAATTTAATTAGAAACATTTTTTTAACGGAAGGCATTTTATTAGCATTTGTTGGAGGAATTACTGGTAGTGCAATTGCCACATTTATTTGCTGGATACAACTGAAGTTTAAGATAATCAAATTAGGTGGCGTTAGTTTTTTAATTGATTATTATCCTGTAAAAATGATGTGGCAAGATTATGTTTTAAGTTTTACAACTATTGCCATTATATCGTTTGTTGCTGCATATTTACCTAGTAAAAAAGCAAGTTTGCAACCTATACAATTAAAAAGCTAACATTTAATTGATCCGCTTTAACTTTAATTAACCCACCAATACACAAAACCATCCATTTATAATTTTTCAAACAAAAAACTAGAAATTATGTTAATCTTTTGCAATAATTGATAACATACTTAAAACATTACAATTCAAACCATTTATTTGTATCGAAAAATTAATTTAAAAATGAAAAAATTACTACTACTTTTTGTAGCAGGAGGCTTTGCAAGCTTTACCTTACTAGCACAAGCTCCTAAAATTACTTTTGAGAAATATACTTTGCCAAATGGGTTAAAAGTTATTTTACATCAAGATAAAACGGCACCTGTTGTTGCAGTTTCTGCTTTATACCATGTTGGTAGCAAAAATGAGGATACAGCTCGTACTGGTTTTGCCCATTTTTTTGAACATTTAATGTTTGAAGGCAGTGAAAATATTAAAAGAGGAGAATTTGATAAATATACTTCAAGAGCTGGAGGATACAACAATGCTAATACAACTACAGATAGAACGTTTTATTTTAACCTTTTTCCATCAAACGAGTTTGCTTTAGGGCTTTGGTTGGAAAGTGAAAGAATGATGCATGCTAAAATTGAAGACATTGGCGTAAATACCCAAAAAGAAGTTGTTAAAGAAGAAAAACGCCAAAGAGAAGATAATCAACCTTATGGAAGTGTAATAACAGAAATTTTTAAACGTGCCTTTAAAGTGCATCCTTATAGATGGAGACCAATTGGTAGTTTAGAACATTTAAGTAGAGCTAAACTGAGTGATTTTCAAGATTTTTATAAAACTTTTTATGTACCCAACAATTGTGTGTTATCTATTGCTGGTGATTTTGATGTAGTAAGTACAAAAAAAATGATTGCAGATTATTTTGGCCCAATAAAAAAAGGTGCAACTGCAATTCCTCGCCCAAATATTGTTGAGCCTCCTTTGGGTGGCGAAGTAAGAGATGTAATTGAAGATAACGTACAATTACCAATGGTTGTACAAGCTTATAGAGCTCCAAAGCAAGGTAGCGATGAATATTATGCTTTTAATATTTTAAGTACTATTTTATCTGGTGGAAACTCAAGTGTAATGAACAAAACTATTGTGGATGAAAAACAATTGGGCGTTGCAACAGGAGCATTTAACTATGCAATGGAAGATGCTGGTTTGTTTATTGCATATGGCATTGCCAATATGGGCATTAAGCCAGAAGATTTAGAAAAAGAAATTGATGCTATAATTGATAACACTAAGAAAAACTTAATAAGCGAAAAAGATTATTTAAAAGCCAAAAATAGAATTACAACCGAGTTTGTAACTCAAAACGAAAGTATGCAAGGAATATCAGAAAGTCTTGCAAACTATGAGGTATATTTTGGTGATGCAAACCTTATAAATACAGAACTTGCAAAATTTACAAAAGTTACAAGAGAAGATTTACTAGCAGTTGCTAAAAAATACTTAAATAAAGATAATCGAGTAGTGCTTTACATTGTAGGAAAAGGTAAAAAATAAGCACCTTTTATTGCATTCACTTTTTAAATAAATAATAAAACAAAAATGAAATCATTTATAAATAAATCACTAATTGCTATTGCTTGTTTGCCATTTTTTGCACAAGCACAACTTGATAGAACAAATCCACCAAAACCTTTACCAGCAGGTGTAATAAAAATTACCGATCCTGCCACTTTTGTATTGCCAAATGGCTTAAAAGTATTTGTAGTAACTAGTAAAAAACTTCCAAAAGTATCTGCAACACTTACTTTAGATATTGGTGCTTTAAAAGAAGGAGACAAAGCAGGTTATGTTGATATGGCTGGACAAATGATGATGCGTGGTACAAAAACAAAATCAAAAGCTGAGATTGATGAAGCAATTGATTTGTTAGGTGCTAGTGTATTTGCAGGAAGTAGTAGTGTTTTTGGTAGTTCCCTTACAGCCAATTTTGATAAAGTAATGGAGTTAATGGCAGATATTACTTTTAATCCAGCATTTAATGCTGATGAGTTAGAAAAAATTAGAAAACAAGCTTTATCTGGTTTGGAACAACAAAAAGAATCTCCAGATGCCATTGCTAGTAATGTAAGTAAAGCACTAGCTTATGGTTTAAATCATCCTTATGGTGAAATTGAAACTGTAGAAACTGTAAATAAAATAACCATCAATGACGTTAAAAAGTTTTACAACACCTATTGGAAACCAAACATTGGCTATTTAGTTTTTGTTGGCGACATAACCACAGAAAAAGCTAGAGCATTAGCTACAAAACATTTTAGTAAATGGGCAAAGGGTGTAGTTCCTAAAACTGAAGTTCCTTTTCCTTCAACAAATACAAAACCTTTAATTGCTATTGTTGATAGACCCCAAAGTGTACAAAGCAACATTAGCATTATTGCTCCAATTGCTTTAAAACCAGGCGAAGCAAATGTAATACCAGCTTCCATTACAGCTAGCATTCTAGGTGGTGGAGCAAGTGGTAGATTGTACAAAAATCTAAGAGAAGCTCATGGCTTTACTTATGGTGCTTATAGTAGCATAAGCAGCGATAAACATATTGGTACTTTTTCTGCAGGTGCTAGTGTAAGAAACGAAAAAACGGATAGTGCAATTGGAGAATTTTTTAGCGAGTTTAACAGAATACGTAAACAACCAGTGGGTGAAGATGAAGTATTTATGGTAAAAAAAGAGTTGGCAGGTAGTTTTTCTCGTGGTTTAGAAAGAGCAGGTACAATTGCAGATTTTGCCTTAAACGTGGCTCGCAACAATATGCCAAAAGATTATTACAAAAACTACATTAAAAATATAGATGCAGTAAATGTAGCAACAGTACAATCAATTGCTAATCAATTTATTAAGCCAAATAATTTAATTGTAGTAGTTGTATGTAATGCAAAACAAGTAGCAGAAGGTTTAGAAAAATATGGTGATGTACAATATTTTGATATGAATGGAAAACCAACTAAAGCTCCATCTAAAGGTAAAG
>JBMLOR010000060.1:4391-28171 GCA_049242865.1 Chitinophagaceae bacterium
GTACAATATTTTGATATGAATGGAAAACCAACTAAAGCTCCATCTAAAGGTAAAGCTATTGATGGTGGTGTTACTGGTGAAACGATTATTAATAATCATATCAAAGCTGTTGGTGGTATGGCAGCAATTGAAGGTGTAAAAGACCTTGTAGTTAGTGGTGAAGCTACTATACCTGGTGCTCCTGCTTTAAGTTTTACTCAAAAATACATTAATGGCACAAGCTTTAAGAATGAAATGTTAATGGGACCGATGACTTTGTTTAAACAAACCATAAAAAATGGCGAATGTAGCCAAGAACAACAAGGCAATAAAATGGAGTTAAGTGATGAAGATAAAGAAGAAATGAAAGAAGAATTAACTATTGTAAATGAAGTGTACTATCTTAAAAATGGCTATAAATTTAATGCTACTGTGATTGAGGAAATAGATGGAAAAGATGCTTATGTTGTAGAAATAACTACACCAAAAGGTGGAAAATTTACCAACTATTATGATGTAGCCACTGGCTTAAAAGTAAAACTTTTAAAAGTAGTTAAAGAAGATGGCAAAGAAACTTCTATGAGTAATATTTTTAGTGATTACAAAGAATACAATGGTTTAAAAATACCAATGAAAGTAATTATAGATCAAGGATTTAAAATTACAACAACTGTAAAAGATGTAAAAGTAAACTCAGGATTAAAAGATGCTGATTTTTAAAAATTTGATATAGTTTAAGTAAATAAAATGCTATCCCAAAAGGATAGCATTTTAGTATTGTAAATAGTTGTAGAATTGCATACAATTATTTTCTCGAAAAAAAAAATTTTAAAAAAAAATAGGTTTTTTTTTTGTTATTTAACACACTAATTGAATTTTTACATCCTAAAAAAAAACTGTCTATAGATATGGCAAAATCTGTGAAAAGTAAAAGCAAAGCAGCTTCAAAAAGTAAAGTAGAAGATGATGAAATAATATCTTCTAAAAAGAAAAAAGCATCCGAAGAAGATGACGACGATGATGATGTAGATTTTGATGAAGATGACGCCCCAAAAAAGAAAGGAGCGAAGTCTTCTGCAAAAAAATCAAAATCTGAAGATGATGACGACGATGATGATGATGTAGATGACAAAGAAGATGATTGGAACAAATCTGATGATGAAGATAGCTGGGATCCTGACTTCGATGAATTTGATATTCCAAAATCAAAAGTGAAAAAATCTGGTAGCAAAAAAGACAAAGATGATGACGATTTTGGACTAGATGAAGACTTCAAAGAATTCGACATGTTTAACGACAAAGACGAATTTGGCGACGACGACGATGACTTTTAAATATCAATCGTAATACATAATTTGAATTATAAATCACAAAGTTTTGCAATAGATAATCTTGCAACTTTAAAATCTCAAATGTTGAATTGGGCAAACCAGTTCAACATTTGTTGTTTTTTAGATAATTGTAACAGCCAAGATAATTATCACACCCAAGAAATTATATTAGCTGTTGAGGTATTGTCTGAATTTAAGATTACTGGCAACTCAGCCAATTGGAAAAATGAGTTAAATAGTTTTATTAAAACACATTCTAGCTTCTATTTTGGCCATATTGCTTACAATTTTAAATCTGTAATCGCTAATGAGCCAATAGTTGAGGACTATAATTTTCCATTACTATACTTTTTTCAACCAAAAATTTTAATAAAGTATAAAAAAGGGTTATTAGAAATTAATTCAATTGATGTTGAACCAAACATTGTTTTTGAATCAATAAAACAATTTTCTACATCCTCAACTGATAAAAAAAATATTGGAAATCAATTAAAAATCAAAGCCAAACAAACTAAAGAACAATACATACAAGCTATAAATGCTTTAAAGCATGAAATAGCTACAGGCAACTGCTACGAGCTTAATTATTGTACAGAATTTTGCATTGAAAATGTACCAATACATCCTGTAGAAGTATATCTACAATTAACAAACATTTCGCCTACACCATTTGCCAGTTTTTATAAGTATAACAATGATTATGTTTTATCAGCTAGTCCTGAACGTTTTATAAAAAAAATAGGTACTAAAATAATTTCACAACCCATTAAAGGCACCATAAAAACAGATAACACAAATCAACTTCAGGATAAAATTCTAATTGAAACACTTAAGAATAGTAAAAAAGATAAGGCAGAGAATGTAATGGTTGTTGATTTAGTAAGAAACGATTTAAGCAAGGTTTGCAACCCTGGAACGGTGAAAGTGGAAGAATTGTTTGGCATTTACAGTTTTAAGCAAGTACACCAAATGATTTCAACTGTAATTGGCGACTTAAACACCAATTCTACATTTGCTGATATTATAGAAGCTAGTTTTCCTATGGGAAGCATGACAGGTGCTCCTAAGCACAAAGTAATGCAACTTATTGAACAATACGAAACTATGAAACGTGGTATTTATAGTGGTTGCATTGGCTATATAAATGATGTTGGAGATTTTGATTTTAACGTAGTAATTCGAAGTATTTTCTACAATAAACAAACCAAAGAACTTTCGTATAAAGTGGGAAGTGGAATTACACATTATAGCATTGCCAATGATGAGTATGAAGAGTGTTTACTAAAGGCTAAGGCTATTGAGCAAGTATTGGCTCTAAATCAATAATCTTTATCAACTAAAAATTTATTTTTCTCTTTTAATTTATCATCTTCAAACAACTCAAAATTGTACCAACCAACTTTTGGAAAATTGCTTTTTTCTAATATCACCTTTTGAAGCAAAATATTTTTTATTCTAAATTGTTCTTTTCCAGTATTATCATACACAATTAGTTTGTAATTATGTGATTTACTTTTGGGTATATTAATTTCTATGGCACCTTTCTTGGTTGAAAATACATAAACAGATGGTTTCCACACAATTAAAGGCACATAAGGTTTAAGAAAATAAGTATACAACTTAGAATTCTGTAATGTATCTTTTGTTTTTAATGCAATTGAATCTTTAAACTTTAAAAAATCAATAGGAGTAAAAGTGTTCAATAAGCTATCTGAATTCTTATAAAAAACATTAATGTTTATTTCTATTGGTTTAACTACAGGGATAGTAATTGAGGTATCTTCTACATTCTTTGGTGGCAATATAGCAACAGGTATTTTTATAATCTCTTGTTGTTGAATGCTAGAATTTAAGCTTGATTTTGGTTTAGGCAAACTAGGAATTTGGCTTTTGGTAAAAAAGAATGTACCCAAAGAATCAGTAACATAAAAAATCCTGTACCAAGTTTTAATTTGTGGCAAGTAATTGTTATCAATATATCCATTTGCTGGCAATTCTGGTGATTGTGCAGTAAAAATTGTTTGGAAAAACTTTGTACTATCATAAGATTTTTGAATGGATACTTGTGTACAATTAGGAAAAGGATTTATCCAAGTAATTTGAGCTTTATTGCCTCCTAAAAAATTAGCAGCAAAAGCAGGCAAGGGCTGCTGAGCTTTTAATACATTTATTAAAAAAACAAAACAAAATAATACTACAATTTTTAATTTCACGGGTGCAAATATATACATCCAATTAAAAACATAAGGTTTGTTTAGGCAAGCTTTTATTGCCCTGTAATCCGCCAGTATGTATAGCTAGAATTGTAGAATTTTTACTGAAATAATTTGTTTTTATTAATTGCTGCAATCCAAAAAACATTTTAGCAGTATAAACAAAGTCAGTTGGCAAATTTTCAGTTTTGTAAAGTTGATTCATAAAAGCTAATAACTCTTCATTTTTCTTTGCATAGCCTCCAAAATGATAGTCTGTAATGATATCAATATTAGCATTAGCGTTTAAAACTTTAATATTTTGTAAAGTTTCAATTTCATTTCCTTTTAAAACATTAATCCCTACAATTTTTGCTTTACTACTGCTCGACAAACCTGCAACTGTTGTTCCTGTGCCAATTGCACAAACTATATAATCATAATTTTTGTTAAAGCAATCACCAATAGTTGCAGCACCTTTAAAGCCAAGCTGTCCAAAACCACCTTCGGGAATAACTAATTGGTTTTCAGCTGCTGTATATTCTTTTGACAAAAAAGCAAAATCTGCCCTAGTTACATATTCTAATTTCATTCCAAATTCCAAGGCTTTTAAAAGTGTATCAGATAATTTACTAGGCTGTTCTCCTCTAATTATTCCCATACATTCAATACCAATTTGCTGGCACGCAAAAGCTGTTGCCACAATATGATTGCTATAAGCACCACCAAAAGTAACAATTGACTTTCTTGTTTTCAAGGCTTCATCAATATAAAACCTAAGCTTAAAAAACTTATTTCCACTTATAATTGGATGAAATTTATCTAATCTTAATACATCTACTAAATTATTACTTTCAGTAAACACATTAGAAAGTTTTTGTATCTCAATAGTATTAATTAATGATGAATCCATTGTTGTATAATGCAAAAGTATTGTTTAAAGACTTTTAAGCCCTTATTTTTGCCGCTTTGAATAAAAACAATTTGCTCAAATGAATAATTATAAACCCACCCTTGTAATTTTAGCTGCAGGAATGGCAAGTCGCTATGGTAGCATGAAACAAGTGCAAGGTTTTGGTCCTTGTAACGAAACAATTATGGAATATTCCATATACGATGCAATTGAAGTTGGTTTTGGAAAAGTTGTTTTTATAATAAGAGAGGAGTTTGCAGATGCTTTTAAGAAAACATTTAATCCTAAACTTGATGGAAGAATAGAAGTGGAGTATGTTTATCAAGATTTAAATAAATTTTTAAATGGAAGAAAGTTACCAGAAACAAGAGTAAAACCTTGGGGAACTGGCCATGCAGTTTTATGTTGTAAAGATGCCGTTAACGAACCTTTTGCTGTAATAAATGCTGATGACTTTTATGGAAGAGATGGTATGCAAAAAGCTTATGATTTTTTAACTAAAGAATGTAACGAAAACACTTATGGTTTAATTGGTTATAAATTAATAAATACGCTAAGTGAAAATGGAAGTGTTAGCAGGGGTGTTTGTAATGCTGATGAACACAGTAATTTAATTGAAATAAACGAGCGAACAAAAGTGTACAAAACCAAAGACGATACTTTAGTTTATGAAGATGAATCAGGGATTAATCCATTAGACTCAAATAGCTTAGTAAGCATGAATCTCATATGTTTTCACCAAAACGTAATACAGTTATGCGAAAAAGAATTTGATAATTTTTTAGAAAAAAACATTCATACCGAGAAAGGTGAATTTTTTATCCCTTTGGTTACTAATATATTCATACAAAGTGGATTAGGAAATGTAAAGGTAAAATCAACCGATGCCAAATGGTTTGGCGTTACTTATAAAGAAGATGCCCCAACAGTTACAGTAAATCTTAGAAATTTAATTGCTGAAAAAGTATATCCAAACTGCTTATGGGATTGGGATATTCAAAACACTCCAATCATTTAAGTAATGGCTTTTATTTTCCCCATAAAAAATATTTCACCAACAATTCCCACCTCTTGCTTTATTGCACCCAATGCAACATTAGTAGGAGATATTGTAATGGGAGAGGAGTGCAGTGTTTGGTTTAATGCAGTAATAAGAGGCGATGTACATTATATAAAAATGGGCAATAAAGTTAATGTTCAAGATGGTGCAGTAATACATTGTACCTACCAAAAGCATCCAACAAATATTGGTAATAATGTTTCTATTGGTCATAATGCATTAGTACATGGTTGTACATTACACGATAATGTATTAATTGGCATGGGAAGTATTGTAATGGATGGATGCATAGTACACAGCAATAGCATTGTTGCAGCTGGTGCAGTGTTGCTAGAAGGTACAATTGTGCCAGAAGGGTGTATTTATGCTGGTGTGCCTGCTAAAAAAGTAAAAGATATTTCAACCGAATTGATAGAAGGTGAAATTAATAGAATTGCCAATAATTACGTGATGTACAGTAGCTGGCTAAAACCCCAAGTGTAATTTCATTTTTTTTCTCCAAGATTAGTTATTCATTTCTTCAACTTTTTTATACCATTGCAATTATAAAAAGCAATTGTATTCATGAAAATATTTCTTGCCCAGCAAAATTATCATATTGGAAATTTTGAGTGGAATACTCAAAAAATTATAAATGCCATCTTAGAAGCCAAATCTCAAAACGCAGACCTAATTGTTTTTAGCGAAATGAGTGTTTGTGGTTATCCTGCAAGAGATTTTGTGGAGTTTGATGATTTTATTGATAAATGTTATCAATCTATAAACATCATTAAAGAATATAGCGATAACATTGGAATTTTAGTAGGAAGCCCAGCAAGAAACCCAATAAAACAAGGTAAAGATTTGTTTAACGCTGCTTTCTTTTTGTACAATAAAGAAATTATAGCCGAAATTCATAAAACCCTTTTGCCCACATACGATGTATTTGACGAATACAGATATTTTGAACCAGCTTATGAATGGAATTGTGTAGAATTTAAAGGCAAAAAACTAGCCATTACTATTTGTGAAGACATTTGGAATTTAGGCGACAATCCCTTGTATAGAATTGCCCCAATGGATAAATTAATGGAGCAAAACCCAGATTTGATGTTAAATCTATCTGCCTCTCCCTTTGATTATACTCATGATGAAGATAGAAAAGCAACCATAAAAGCTAATGTTTTAAAATATAAATTGCCACTTATATATTGCAACAGTGTTGGAAGCCAAACTGAAATTGTTTTTGATGGTGCTAGTTTGGTTTTTGACAAAGAAGCTAATTTAGTAGCATCATTACCAATGTTTAAAGAAGCTTTAGTTTGTGTTCATTTAAACAGTAATGGCAGCTTTAACGAAGCTGTAATTGAAGATGCAAAGCAATTACCAAATGAAGAATGTAATCCCTCAACACTTAAAGAAAGTCACAATATTGCACAAGTGTATCAAGCTTTAGTATTAGGAATAAAAGATTACTTTACAAAAATGGGTTTCACAAAAGCCATTCTTGGAAGTAGTGGTGGCATTGATAGTGCAGTTACTCTAGCTTTGGCTTGTGATGCTTTAGGCAAAGAAAACGTAAGAGCTATTTTAATGCCAAGCCCATATAGCACCAATCACAGTGTAGATGATGCTGTACAATTGAGTGAAAATTTGGGAAATCCATACGATATTATTAAAATTGATGAAGTTTACCATAGTTTTTTACAAACGCTAAAACCAATTTTTAAAGATCTTCCATTTAGCTTGGCAGAAGAAAATATACAAAGTAGAAGCAGAGGAAACTTACTCATGGCAATTGCCAATAAATTTAATTACATACTTTTAAATACAAGCAATAAAAGTGAGTTAGCTACAGGATATGGAACTTTGTATGGCGATATGGCTGGAGGCATTGGAGTGCTTGGCGATTGCTATAAACTTCAAGTGTACGAGTTGGCTAAGTATATAAATCTAAAAAAAGAAATTATACCTAGTAATATCATTACAAAAGCACCAAGTGCAGAACTTAGGCCTAATCAAAAAGACAGCGACAGCCTACCAGATTATACAATTTTGGATAAAATATTATATCAATACATTGAACTTAGAAAAAGTCCAGCTGATATTAAAGCACAAGGATTTGATGCAACATTGGTTGATAAAACTTTGAAAATGGTAAACAATAATGAATATAAAAGAAACCAGTTTTGCCCAATTATAAGAATTTCGCCAAAAGCATTTGGTGTAGGTAGAAGAGTACCAATTGTAGGAAAATATTTAAGTTAATTTCTAATATTTAACACAGTATCAAGGCAAATTGTCTTTTCAAAGTCATAAACTATTTATTCATCAAAAAAAATATAGTTTCAAACTTTTCAAACCTTAAATTTGCACACTCGAAATAAAAAAATAATATTTTCTTAACAATAGAACATAACAAATTACATGGCACAAAAAAAATGGGATTGCAATTTTGAGTTAGGTACAAAAGTTACTCAAGAGCAAATGGATTTTTTTGACAAACATGGTGTAATTATCTTCAGAAATTTTCTTACTCCAGCTCAAAGAGAAACTTATGTGAGCGAACTTTTTAGAATAGAAAAACAATTTTTAGAAGAAAAAAGAGATAAAATAAATGGTATTCCTTTAAAATTTGGAAAAGATATGGAAGGCAATACCACTATTCAACGCTTTTGCTTTACATCACATTTTAGTAATCCTTTGAAAGATTTATTAAAGGATGAAAGACTATCAGCTTTAATCGATTTTCTTGCCCCATATGAAGGAAGGGTTGGCGAAAACGAAAAAGATGGATTAGTTGCTAATAACTATGTAAATACACCCAATAGCAGCTTTTCGCAAATGGGATGGCATACCGATAGCCCAAGAGATTTATTTTTAGGTCAAAAAATTATGCCTATGCTAAATGTAGGCATACACTTAGATACTTGCCTTTTTGAAAATGGAGGCTTAAGAGTTATACCTGGCACACATAAACAAAGTGTTGTTAAGTTATTATTTGGTAAAAAATATTTTATAGATAATTCTGACGACGATAAAGAAGTTGGTTTTGATATTAATGCAGGAGATTTAACTGTGCATGATGGAAGAACATGGCATAGAGTAAAACAATCGCCATTAATAGGTGAGGCTAGCAGAAGAAGAGTAATGTACATACCTATTATTACAGGTAAATACAAACCAAAACACGAAGGTAGCAAAACACCATTTTACCATCGTTTCACACGAAAAGTTCATAACTAATCATAAGCCCTGTATAAGTTGCAGGGCTTTTTTTTAATCTTTCGATTTTAGTAATTCACTAGTTTAACTATGCAACATGTAATACAAGTAAAAAACCTAACCAAAAAGTTTAGCAACGATTTTATCGCTGTAAATGATTTAAGTTTTTCCGTTCCTAAGGGAGAAGTTTTTGGCTTTTTAGGTCAAAATGGTGCTGGCAAAAGTACAACCATGCGTATGTTACTTACTTTGATTGAACCTACAAGTGGAAGCATAGATTTTTTTGGAAAACCATTGAAAGAAAATAGAAATTTTGTATTGAAAAATGTTGGGGCATTAATTGAAAAACCAGATGTATATAAATACCTCACAGCCTACGAAAACATAAAATTATTTGCTGCACTTAGTGGTGTAAAAAAAACAAAAAAAGAACTATTGCAACAACTGGCAATTGTAGGTTTAGAATCTAGGGCAACAGATAAAGTGAAGAATTTTTCTCAAGGAATGAAACAACGTTTGGGCATTGCAGTTGCATTGGTGCATAACCCAGAAGTTGTAATTTTAGACGAACCAACCAATGGCCTCGACCCTCAAGGAATTGCAGATATTAGAAACCTAATTATTGGTTTAAGCGAAGAACATAAAAAAACAGTAATTGTATCGTCACACTTGCTAAATGAAATTGAGCAAATGGCAACAAGCATTTTAATTATTGACAAAGGAAAAAAAATAATTGAAGGCCTAAAAACCGATTTGTTTGATCCTTCACAAACACTTGTAAGCATAGATACTAATGACAATTTAAATGCAAAGCAAATACTGCAACAAACTCAATGGCAGCCATTTTTACAAGAGGGTGAAGCAGACCTAAAACTGCAGCTTCATAAAAATCAAATTCCACAGTTAATTCAATTTTTGGCAACACAACCAATAGAAGTTTTTGCAATAAAACCAATTCATAGTTTAGAAGATTACTTTTTAAAAGTTACCCATCATGTACACACTATTTAAAATAGAACTTTACAAAATTTTTAAACGCCCTCGCACTTATATTTCTTTTGGTGCTATGGCTGCTTTAATTGGCATTATACAAATTGGATTAAAATTTGATGGCAAAGAATATATAGAGTTTGTACTTGCCGAATTTAGTAAAACCTTTAGTATAGATGGCACCATTTGCAATGGCTATTTTGTATGCTATGCTATTTTAAATACCTTGCTTATACACGTTCCCTTACTAATTGCATTAATTGCAGCCGATATGATAAGTGGAGAAGCAAATATGGGCACTTTAAGAGTTTTACTTAGCAAACCAATTTCTCGCACACAATTTATCTTAGCAAAGTTTTTTGCCACTACGGTTTACACTATTTTATTGCTTGTTTGGATTGCCTTTTTAGCCTTATTTGTAAGTATGTTAGTTTTTGGAACAGATGATTTGTTTCTTTTAAAAAACAACTATGCTGTACAACTTAAAGAAAACGATATTTTTTGGCGATATATTGGAGCATTCTTTTTTGCTGCTTTAGCAATGGTTACAGTAGCTTCAATAGCTTTTTTTCTTTCACAATTTGCCGAAAATTCAATTGGTCCAATTGTAGCAACGATTAGTATAATTATGGTGTTAACTATTTTAAGCACCATGAGCATTCCATTATTTAATAAAATAAAACCTTATATTTTTACTACCCACATGGTAGCTTGGAAAGAGTTTTTTGATGTAAAAGTTAATGCCGATAATGAAAGTATCCAAGGCACTATCCAATATCCTCAAAATATTGTAAGAAGTTGCTTAATTTTAGTTGCACACATAGTATTTTTTGTATCGGCAAGTATATATTTTTTCAAGAAAAAAGATGTGTTGAGTTAATGTTTGATGAGTGGTGTATGCCAATAAGTGTTTAAACATTACTTTGAAAATAAAATTATGAAAAAACTTGTTTTTACCATTCTTCTCCTTTCATTCTCGCTAATTACCAAAGCACAATCCAATGCCCAAGATTCTGTAAAGCAAGTAATAAATAATATGTTTAAAGCAATGCTCCAAGCAGATAGTGCAGGAATAATAAATTGCTTTACAGAAGAGGCTTTAATGCAAACTTTTACTAAAAACAAAGAAGGAAAAATTATAATAAAAAGCAATACTGTACTTGATTTTGCATTACAAATTAGTAAGTTGCCAAAAGATAGTGCTGATGAACAAATAACATTTGAAAGCATAAAAATTGATGGACCAATGGCAAGTGTTTGGACACCGTATAAACTATACTTTAACAAGCGTTTTTTACATTGTGGTGTTAATCATTTTGTTTTAGCTAGATTAAATGGAATTTGGAAAATTCAATATATAATTGATACAAGAAGAAAACAAGGTTGTGGTGAATAAGGTAAACTATTAATTTTGAAACCGAATTGTCTCCATAGTTCAATGGATTAGAATATCAGATTTCGGCTCTGATGATGAGGGTTCGAATCCTTCTGGGGACACACTCTTAAAATTTTCATGGAAATCAGCAGGTAGGCTGATTTTCTTTTTTAAGCTATAATCAAATCCAACCATTCCTGTTTTAGCTATGGCTATTGTTTGCTTTGTTGTTGTATGAACAAGTTTATAAAAAATGTCAAACCCTAGTTTGTCGAAATTGCACGCTTCTACAAAAACTTCAAATTCATCGCCATAAACAAGTTCACTTTTAAGTTGAATGGCAATGTCACTCATAATCAAACTTATGCCATTTATATTCAGTTCGGTATGCTTAAAATGTTTCAAATATTGCATTCTTGCTTCGTGCAAATAACTTAAATAAGTATCGTTGCCCACATGATTGCCATAATTAATATCTGTAATTCGTACTTTAATTGTTGTACTAAAATCAAAATTAGTTGGTGGAATTAACTTTATTCTTTCCATTAATGCTTGTTTAAAAATTCAATTAATTTTTGGGTGGCTTTTTTGCGATGACTAAACAAGTTTTTTTCATCTAAACTCATTTCTGCAAATGTTTTGGTGCTTCCGTTGGGAACAAAAATTGGATCGTAGCCAAATCCATTTTCTCCTGTGGGAGTAGCTATAATTTTGCCCTCGCACACACCTTCAAATAAATGCAATTCACCATTTAATCGCAATGCAATTACAGTTTTAAAATAAGCTGATTTGTTTTGAAACAATTCAAGTTTATGGAGCAAAAATTTAATGTTGTTTGCATCGCTTTTTTCCTCACCTGCATATCTTGCACTTTTTACACCTGGTTCACCATTTAAAGCCTCAACGTGTAAACCTGTATCTTCTGCAAAAGCATTTTGTTTTGTGGTATTAAAAATATAATCTACCTTTTCTATAGCATTTTCATGTAAGGTATGGTGTGGCTCAGGAATATCAACATAAATGCCAGCTTCTTTCAAGGTTGTAATATTATATTGATGAGGCAAAAGTTTTCTTATTTCTAGTACTTTGTTATTATTGTTTGTGGCAAATACAAGGTTCATGTAGATTTTGTTTATACAAATTTATTGTAAGGTGAGTGGTAGATATTTTTATAAATAATAATCTTACATTTTCATTTAATAACAGAACTTTAAATCGCTTGTCTGTTTTTTATCTCTAAATATTTATTTACAGCATCTATTGTAAGATTTTCTGGTGTTGTTAAAATGCACAAAATACCATACTGCTGCATTTCTTTTAGCATAATTTTCTTTTCGTGTAAAAACTTGTCAGCTATTGTTTTTATATAAATTTCTTCGGTATTGTCGGCAGTTTTTGTTTGTAATTTTTTTATTTCAGTATTTTCAAAAAAAACAACCATTAGCAAATGGTGTTGAGCAATTTTTCGTAAGTAGGGGAGTTGACGCTCAAGGTTATATTTACTCTCAAAATTGGTAAACAAAACCAGCAAACTTCTTTGCTTTATTTTATGCCTAACCTGTGCGTACAATTGCTCAAAATTTGCATCTAAAAAGTTGGTTTGTTGCTTGTATAATGTTTCTAAAATGGTTGGCATTTGCAAGCTATTTTTTTCTGCCACAACAAAATTATCTACCTTTTGTGCAAAGCAAAGTAAGCCCGCTTTATCTTGTTTTTGTAGTGCAACATTAGTAAGTACAAGACTTGCATTAATAGCATAATCTAGAAGTGTCATACCATCGAAAGGCATTTTCATAGTTCTGCTTTTATCAATTAGGCAATACACTTGTTGGCTCTTTTCGTCAACATAAGTATTTACCATCAGGCTAGCTTTTCGTGCACTTGCTTTCCAATTAATGGTTCTAAAATCGTCGCCTCTTACATATTCTTTAATTTGTTCAAATTCTGTGCTGTTGCCGAGTTTTCTTAATTGTTTGCTTCCAGTTTGATTTAATTTATTACTAATTGCGTGCAAGCTGAATTGCTTTAGTTGTAAGTATGAAGGGTATACTTGAATATTACAATTTGCAGGAAAACTAAACTTACGTTGCACCAAGTTTAAAGGAGATTGTACAAAGGCCAAAATGTCGCCAAAGTTGTATTCGCCTCGTTTAGTTGGTCTTAGTTGATATTCAATTACATGATTGCTGTTTGCCTTAATAGTGATAATTGGCATTTCTAAATTTTTATTAAATTGATGTGGCAATTCATCTATAATAAAAATGGTTATCGGAAAATTGTAGTTGCTAATAATTTCTATATCAACTTTATTTTTTTCACCATTATTGAATCTTGGTTCACAAGTTCGTGCAGCTAACAAAGCCCTTCGTTTAAAGTAAAGCAAACCAAAATCAAGTATTAAAAGAATCACTGCTGTTAGTAATAAAAATTTAGCAATGTCGAGCAGTGGTGATAAAAAAAAGGAAGCAGCCATTACAATAGCAATGGCAATAATAGCCGAGTAAAAATACTTAGTAATGTAAAAAGATTTGTATAATGCTATTATGCCTCTCATGAATTTATCTTGGAATTTCTAGTTGTTGTATGATTTGTTTTATTACATCATTAGGGGTAATGCCTTCCATTTCTTTTTCTGGTGTTAATATTATTCTATGTCGTAAAACGTAAGGTGCAACATATACCACATCTTCAGGAGTTACAAAATCTCGGCCATTCATTGCTGCAATAGCTTTTGAAGCGTTCATTAATGCAATAGAAGCCCTTGGTGATGCACCCAAATAAATTGATTTGTAGTTTCTTGTTGTAGTTGTAATTGCTGTAATAAACTTAATTAGTTTTTCATCAATGATGATTTGTTTAATGGTATGTCTTATTTGCTCAATTTCATTAGCACTTAATACTTTGTTTATTTCATCAAACACATAATTACTTCCTAGCTTATTGAAGTTAGAAAGAATGCTGCTTTCTTGTTCTGCCGTTGGATATGGCACAGTAATTTTAAATAAAAATCTATCTAGTTGTGCTTCTGGTAATCGATAAGTTCCTTCGTATTCAATTGGGTTTTGAGTTGCAATTACCATAAAGGGTGCTCCCATTTTATAGGTTTTCCCATCCATAGTAATTTGTCTTTCTTCCATTACTTCAAACAATGCTGCTTGTGTTTTTGCTGGGCTTCTATTAATTTCATCAATCAATACAATATTGCTAAAAATAGGACCTGGTTTAAACTCAAAATTTTGGTCTTTTGGGTTAAAAATGGAAGTTCCTAAAACGTCACTTGGCATTAAATCTGGTGTAAATTGAATTCTACTAAATTTTACGTCTATGCTTTTTGCTACTAGCCTTGCTGTCATTGTTTTTGCAACACCTGGAGCACCTTCAATAATTACATGTCCATCAGCTAAAATGGCAGCAATAAGCATTCTTACCATATCATCTTGCCCTACAATTACTTTTCGTATTTCGTTGTTAAGATTTAAAATGGCATGTTGTACATGTTGTAAATCTATTCTTTGTTCAAAAATATTTTCTTCCATTATTAAGTTGTTGTATGATTATAAAATTGTTGAAATTGTAAATAAATTTTGTTTAATGAATTTTCGTTGATGTATTTATTAGATTTTATTATGCTTATTGTGTTAATGATTTCTCTAATTTTTAAATCGTCATAGCCCGATTTTCCACTAAGTTTAGTAACAAAGGCTTCATCTAAAGTATTGGTATTTAGCAAATATTTGGTTCGAACATGTTCTAAAAAATAAGTAGCCATTTTTTGTGCAAGATTGCTATGATCTTGCTTTTCATAGTATAGTCTGCCAATTGTTTTTGCAAATTCAATACTATCATTCACAGGTGCTGGAATGAATTTTATATAACGTTGTTTACGTTTTATATTAATTAAGCCATATATGATGCCTAAAAAAATTAAGGTCCAAAACGCCCATTTAAATGATGAATAGCTAAACAAAACTCTAAGTGGAGATTCATTTTTTTGAATTACATCTTTTGGGTTAGTATAGTATTCGTCCCAAATAAATTTATTAGCATTTGTGGGTAATAGCGATAAACATTTATTTAAGTAATCACTATTGCCGTCTTTTAAAATAAAATAGTTGGTAAACAAAAAGGGGTCAGTATGCAAATACAAGTTTCCTTCACCAATTTTTAGTGCAATAAAGTTTGGTTGTTGTGTGTGGTTTTCGCCAACTACTACAGTTTTAGAAGAATCGAAGTCGATAAATTTTGTATTAGTTGTAAAACCATAGTTTAAATAGTTTGTGTCAGTTACAAATAGTGGTTTTTTTAAATGAACATTAACGCTGTCTGAATAATTAGTTAGTTTAAATTGACTAAACAAATCTTGATTTGTTTCCACATCAAAAAAATCTGTAGTGGTTTCATTAAAGTTTGCCGATGATATAAATATGGTATTGCCATTATAAACAAAAGCTTCTAGCAAATTTAACTCTTCGTAGGTTGGTTCAAACTGTTTGGTATGTATAAATAATACATTATCTCCATGAATTATACTATCCTCATAGCACCAATAGTTTGGTGATTTTTGATTAAGAATAAATCGTTTTTCTTTAAATACATTTTTTAAGCTAGTAAATAAAACTTTGGTTCCATAAGGCCTAGTATCATTTTTTTTGAAACTTATTTTTTTGTCGAATTCTTTCTCTTCTTTAGAATTTACAAAAACATAAATGCCTGCTAGCAGGAGGAGAAAAGGAAATAAATAAATTAGTTTTTTCATTTTAGCTGTATTTTATTTTTAAGGTTAATAAATACAGTTTCTATGATGTTGAATTGCTCTTTTGTAAGTTCAAAATCACCATACCAAACAAATTCATAGTTACGTGTTGCACTAGCAAAATCTTTGTAAAAGCTTGAATTTATGAGGCTCATTAAATAGTCGAAATTTGTTCTTTCTTTAGTGTACTCAATAAATCCATTTTGATGCAAAAGCAGTAAAACATGTAAATAGTGAAGCCTTGTAGCAGTTGCGAGATCATTGGCAAGTTTTGCTTTTTCTATTCTATCGGTAAAATTTGTTTCAAAAATATTTTCTTCCTGTATATCTGTTATAGTTGTATCGGCAATAGCTTTTGATTTTCGCTTAAAAAAACTAATTTGATTTTCGTTTAAAAATAAAAAGATAATAGTTATGGCTACCCCAATAATTAATGCCCAAATGATAATTTTAAAGGCAGAACTCTGAAAAAATTTTAGCCAACCTGAATTGCTATCATTACTGATGTTTGTAGTTGGTTTTTTGTCATCAAAAACAGCATTCACATACCAATATTCTTTGCTGTTTTTTAATTTGTTTAATGTATCGTTTAGTGAGGTTATGGGCTTGTAAGGATAATGGCTACTATCAATGGTATACAAATAGGCTTTACGTATGGTGTCGCTTGCAACTGTATCTATTTGTTCTTCTATGTTATCCTTAAATTCATCAATATTTATACTGTCTTCAATAATTACAGATTGTTGGCTGTAACTACCAAAGTAGCATAAAACTAGTATAAATAAAAGTTTAAATTTTGTTTTCATTAAGCTACAACCCGATTATTTTTTTTGAAGTTATTTTTAACTTTAATTGGATAAATTCCAAAATAAAAAATCATAAAACTTGCCGAAGCTATTAGTATGCTTGCACTTATCAAAGGATTCATTTTATAATGCCGTGTAACAAATCCCTCAAAAAAAGCTGCAATTACAAAAATTGGTACAAGACCAATAATTATTTTCAGCGATTCTTTTGCTCCAGCTTTAAATGCATCAAGCCTGTTTAAAGTTCCAGGAAACATCCAACTTTTACCTAAAACAATGCAAGCAGCAACTGCAATTACAATAGCACTGAGCTCTAACGTTCCGTGTATCATTACAGTTAAAATAAATAATCCGCCTAAGCCCTTACTATAAAAAAAGTAATCAAAGCTACCTACCATTAATCCATTTTCAATAAGATTTACAGGGGCAAACCAAAAAAAAGCAATTCCTTGTAAATAATAAGTGAAGGAAACTTTTGTGTTATTAATAAAAATACCTAACCACATTAAAAATGGGTTATCACGTTGATATACTCCAAAAGGATTTCCCTCGGCAATATTTTTTTCTGTCATTTTTACATAACTATCTCCAAGTATATCATTCACAATGGTTTCGTCTTTCATTGCACTAAAAAATCCTACAAAAAAGAAAACCAAAAAACATATAAAACAAATGGCAATTACTTTTTGATGTTTTGCAATTGTAAGTGGTAAACTAGTTTTAAAAAATTGTACAATTTTGTTTTGTTCTTCTTTTCTGTTGCTATAAATAGATATATATCTTTTACTCGCTTCAGCATTTAAAAAGTTGGTAATCTTGCTATGGGGGTAAAATGTTTTAGCATAGCCCAAGTCTTCCACTAAGCTAGTAAATTCATCAGCCATTTCATCTATATTGGTAGAGGGTTGCTCTGAAATTTTTTCCCAGCGTTCTTTGTTTTTTTTTATAAATAGTGCTTCTCTCAAGTGATAAATGGTTAAAATAAGTAAGTAGCAATATTAAGGTTTAATTTTTAGTATAAAATATTTTTATTTGCAATTAATGGTAAACACAGAATTAAAACTTAGCGTTGTAATTTGCAGTTATAACAGAGCAAAATATATTGTTAATGCTATCAAAAGTTTGTACAACCAAACTATCGATAAATCTTTATTTGAAGTATTTGTTGTAGATAATAATAGCACAGATAATACAAAACAAGTTTGCCAACAGTTTATTGAAAGCACAAGCGATTTTAATATTACTTATGTAGAAGAAAAACGCCAAGGTGCAACTTTTGCACGCAATACAGGAGCCATGTTGGCTAAAGGTGAATATTTGGTGTTTATGGATGACGATGCAGAAGCTAATAATGATTTTTTAGAGAAAATTTTGTTTTTTTTTAAAAAATATCCTCAAGCAGATGGTGTTGGTGGCAGAATAATACCTTTATATATTCCATCTGAACCAAAATGGATGAGTTACTATGTTTCTAGCCTTGTAGGAAATTTTGATTATAGTACATCCGTTAAAGAGTTTGCACCAGAAAAGTTTCCTTTAGAAAGTAATATGATAACGCCCAAAAAACTTTTTGATGAAGTTGGTGGTTTTGATGAAAATTTGTTAGGAGTTGTAGGCACTTTAAGAATTGGTGGCGAAAGCAAAGGCTATCATATTAAGCTTCAAAAAATGGGAAAAAAAATATTTTACGACCCTGATATTATTGTAAGGCACGTGATAGAAACAGAAAAACTTACACGTGCTTATATGTATAGAGTTGCAAGTGGAATAGGTAGGGGAGAGCGTACTCGTACACTTGCTATTGGTAAATGGAGTTACTTTAAAAAAAATGTAGAGTATTTTATAAAATGGGGAGCAAGTATTGTACTTGCAATTAAATATATTTTAAAAGGAAATCCTTCTCAGGCTTTGCCCATTATTAGGTTTAGAAACGATGCTTTTTTGGGACTTTGGGGAAGATAACAAGCCCCATTTTTATATTTATTTTGATTAGTTATTTGTTGTAGGTTCAAAATCTAGGGGTAATAAATAGGCAATTTTTTCACTCCATCCCCACCAACCACTGCTTAGTATTTCTGTTGGATATATGTATTGTCCATTTTCATAAATTCTTATTTTTTTCGATCCCAATAAATTAATGGTACTTGTAATTGCAGTTGGTGTTTTATATTTATTTGATAGCCAATTTTGTTGTAAATATTTTTGAGGCTCTTGCTTGTATTTATAAACTACTTGTAAATTATTGTCAAAACTTAATGCTTTAGAGGTAGCGTCAATTGTAGTTACAATACTATCTGCCTTAATTGATTTGTTAATTAGATAAGAAAATTCATCGGGTTGCTTTAAAATGCTGCTATAGTAATTGCTTGAATCTGATTTTGTATCGATGTTTTTTGAACCACCAATAGTAATTATTTGTGTACCTGCGTTAAAATTATTTCTTAATTTAGTTGCTACTCTTTGTTTTTCGTAGTTCGGTGTTTTAATAATGAATTTAGCATCAAATCCTTCTTCTTCTAGTTGGTTTTTGTACAAAGCTCTAATAAAGTGCATCATACTTCCTTTATATACTTCGTTTCTTTTGCTCGTCCATTTATTTAATTTACCCTTTCTTTTAGTTTCCATTTCTTTAAACAATTGGTAGCCATAATAAAACAGCAATCTTTTGTTAAAATCGTATTCAAATCCTTCTAAATCATAATGTATGATATACCCTAAGGCTTTGTTTTCAATTACTAAAGTTTTAAAGGCTTTAGCCAATAAAGTGTTAGTTTTTTTATCATGCTTAAATTTAATTACCTCAGGGTTTTTAATGTTGCAGTAAGCGGCTTCTTCCATATTACCAATGAAATGTTCTATAAAAAATTCGCCCCATTTTTTAAAACCATCCTTTTCCCAAGCAGTTAGTTTTACTTCTTGCAGCTCATTAATTTTTTGTTTTAAAATAATTGTTATGCTATAGTTACCATTTGGTTGAACATCTATATTATTCGAATAAGTTTCATAGCCTATGCAGCTTACAACAAGTGTAATATTACCTATGGGTAAGTTTTCTAACATAAAACTTCCATTTTGTAACGATACAGTACCTTTTGATGAATTGCTAATGTAAACACTAGCACCTTGTACAGGTTGATTATTTTCGGCACTCAATACTACACCTTTGAGTATTTGTGCATAAGAAAAACTACAAATTGAAAATGCAAAAAGTGTAACAATTAATTTCATATGCCGAATATGAATAATTCAAAAAATAAGCATTGTCGAAATGGGTTATTAGCAACAAAATATTAACCTATTTTAACATGCCTTACATAATTGTTTTGAGTAGTAGCCATAAAAAAAGGTTGCAAAATAGCAACCTTTATAAGCTGTAGGGGAAGGGTTCGAACCTTCACGAGGACGTTAGCCTTTGAGCAAAAAAGAAATAACCGCTAAGCTATTTCAACCTGGTGGTCGACCCCAGTCAGTGCATCTGCAGTTACACTGGCATTACTCAATGTTTATCCGTGACTCCTCACCCCCGAGACAAGAGGGCATGTCTGCCAAAAATTTCATCACCCCACAATGTTTTTAGAACTTTAACAGTGCAAACATAAAGGGAAATGCATTTTATTTGCAAAAAATTTATAAATTATTTTAAAAATTTAGTTTTTATTTATTTTATTCAGCATTATATTTGATTTTGTTTAAATTATGATATTAAAATGGAGCAAAAATTAAATATCGATAAACTCGATTTTCAAATCATTTCTCAACTTATTGCTAATGCCGAGCTTACCTATGCCGATTTAGGCAAATTGCTATTTGTTTCTGCAGGTACTATTCATGTTCGTATGAAAAAGCTTGAAGAATTAGGTATTGTAAAGGGTAAAAAGTTAGATGTAGATTACAAAGTATTAGGCTATGATGTAATTGCCTTTATTGGAATTTATTTAGAAAAAAGTAATATGTACGATAGTGTTGCCCACCAACTTTCATCGATACATGAAATTGTACGGTTAAATTATACTACAGGAAATTATAGCATGTTTGCAGAAATTGTATGTAAAGATATTAAACAGCTAAGAGCTGTATTGCACGATAAACTGCAAAATATTGTTGGAATCGAAAGAACCGAAACTTTTATTTCTCTCGAAGAAAGTATTAATCGTAAAGTGAATATTCAATAAAATAAATAATAATTGTGAACAATAATTTGGTGCTTTGATAAAGAAGTGTAATTTTAACACATTAATAATTAAAAACGATTTTATGAAAAAAATTTTTACTCTATGTTTTGTAGTTTTTGCAGCATTAGCAAATGCTCAAACCCCTATTATTGATGGTGTTTTTAGCCCTTCAGAAGGTTGGGGACCTGTAAGAGGCACTGGTACTCAAGTTGGTGCAAGTAATGGTTGGGCTGGTAGTGATGCCATGGAACTTTATGTAACCTTTAAAGCTGATACAGTTTTTTTTGGTGCAAAATGTAAAGCATCAAGTTGGATGCAATTTATTTTTGCTGTAAACAATAAAGCTGGGGGAAGTTCAACTGATCCTTGGGGTCGTCAAATTACTTATAACCAAACCAATAAGCCCGATTTTTTATTTCGTGGTGATATAGCTGGTACAAACTATGCTCAATATCAATCTTGGGATGGTACAGCTTGGCAAGGCACTGCTACTAACGTAAATGCAGGTGGTAAAGAAGTAAAAGGTACTTTTAATTCTAACGACAGTGGCTTCATTGAAATTAGAGTTCCTCGTTCTTTAATTGGTTCTACTACACCTGGTGATGTGCAATTTATTATTGGTGGAAACGATGGCTCACACGGAATTTTTGATGCTATTCCTAACGAAACTAATGGAACAAGCTGGAGTGCACCTGGTAATGCAACAATTGCAACTTCTTATATAACTAACATTGCACTTCCTATAACACTTTCTAATTTTAGTGGTGCTTTAAGAAATAATGCTATTGCATTAGAATGGAGTACTTCTAATGAATTAAATGCTAATGGTTTTGAAATTGAAAAACAAATTGGCAATACTTGGAAGAGTGTTGGTTTTGTTGCTGCTTTAAACAATGCAAGAGGCGGAAACTACACATTTAACGACGTTAATATTGCTGCTGTTAATGTGTACAGAATTAAATCTGTAACAAGAACTGGTGAATACAAATTCAGTCAAGTTATTGCTATAAATAATCGTACAACTACAACTACTCAAGTTTTCCCAACTTTAATTAAAGGTGGAAACATCAACATCAGAACTAACGAATTAGTAGATGGTAAAGCTAATGTAAGAGTTTTAGATGTTGCAGGTAAAGTTGTAAAACAAGCTAGCCTTAATATTACTAAAGGAGATGTAACTCAATCATTTGCTTTGCCTAATTTAAAATCTGGCTTGTATGTGGTTGAAGTTAAAACAGCTTCTAGCACTACAAATGTTAAAGTATTGGTTGATTAATTTTATAACTAATGTATATAAAAAAAGCTACTCTTTTTGGGGTAGCTTTTTTTATGTACTGCTTATGATAAATCTTTTTGTTTTTCCTGTGTTATGTTTTTTTATTCCCACATCATGAACTAATGTTAGGTATGATGTTCATTGATTTTAGATTTACAATAATCGTTAAATTCTTTTTCGAGTTGTAAGCTTATATCTTCACTTATTTCGGCTTGGATAATTTTATTATTTACAAAATCTATCGTAAGCATATTAAACTTAATCACCACATTAGATACTTCACTCCAACTGTATTTTTTTTCTGGGAAAGAATTTAAGGTTATACCAAATGAATCAAAGCCATATTCTGGCGTAACTTTTAATGGCCTATCTAAAAAAGCTAGTACTACGTACAATGCCATAATCCACTGCATTTTAGGAATATAGAGCCAAATAAACGATGCAAATGCCAAGGCCCAAAATAAATACAAATTATCTCCTTTGTAATATTTATACAATTTAAATATAAAAACTACCATGCTGATTATAGTAGCTAAAATAATAGGAAGTAATTTGTTATATAGTTCAATGTTTTCTCCAAGTAAACTATATCTTTCATATATAAAATATAAACTCATGGCATAAGCAAATACCAAAAGCAATACCCCAATAATAGTAATGTGTTTGGTAGATTTATGTTTAAGTTCTACTACGTAGTTGTAGGTATTACTAGCGTTTGACATGAAATTATTTTATTTTAATTTTATCTGGGTTTTTGGCTATAAAATCTTCCCAACCTTTTAAGTTTTTTTTGTTGGAAAAAATTGGACTAGATATTTGATAATGATGGCACAAGGCAACTGCCAAAGCATCTGTAGCATCAAAATATTCTGGTTTTTCGGCAATGTTTAAAACACGTTGCAGCATTTGCCAAACTTGCTCTTTACTAGCATTACCGTTGCCTGTAATGCTTTGTTTTACTTTTTTAGGAGAATACTCTGTAACCTCTAATTTGCCCTGAATAGCAGCTGCAATTGCAACCCCTTGTGCACGCCCTAACTTTAGCATACTTTGTACATTTTTACCAAAAAAAGGTGCTTCAATAGCGAATGTTTGTGGTTGGTATAGTTTTATTAGTTGTACAATAGTGCTATGAATTTTTTCGAGGCGTTTGTAAATGTCTTTTTCGCTACTCATTTTTAAAACATCCATCAGTAATACACTGCATTCGTTGCCTTGTGTTTTTAGCAAAGCATAGCCCATAACGTTTGTGCCAGGGTCGATTCCTAAAACTATGGATGATTTTTTTTGCATTGTGGCAAATTAAGTTACAATTTACTGTAATAAAAAACTCAATTCCACAAAAGTGAAATTGAGTTTTTGAACTTGAAATTATTTTTAATTAGCTTTATAATTATTATTGAAAACTTAAAGTAAAATGCTACAACGTATTTACTTTTTTGTCTTGAAACAAAAAAGTAACAAAAAAAATCAAGACTCCTGAAAAATAGCTAAAAATGATAATTTCTTCGCTAAAATGAAAAAGCTAACCTTCAACCTCACCTATACTGCCAAGCAATTCTAGAATTAGCTTTAAGTGTTCATCAACACTTTCATTTTTACGCTACAAAATTTTCATTTTTTTAACGCAATTTTTCAAAGGTCGTAAAGGCATATCCAAAAAGAACTACATACTTATTCTTTTAAATTACAAATCCATTGTGCAATACAGCACCTTTTTTAACTACCA
>JBMLOR010000060.1:28271-29760 GCA_049242865.1 Chitinophagaceae bacterium
TTATTCTTTTAAATTACAAATCCATTGTGCAATACAGCACCTTTTTTAACTACCACAATACCATCTTTTACAGAGTATAATTGGTGGTCGGTGTTTTCTAAATGGCTTCCACCATTTATTCTTACATCGTTTCCTATTCTACAATTTTTATCAATAATAGCGTTTTTAATATAGCATCTTTCACCAATACCAATCAAAGGCATTCCTTTTTTAGCATGCTCTTGCATTTCGTCGAGGGTTTCGTAATAATCGTTACCCATGATATAGCTATTTACTACAGTAGTTCCTAAACCAATTCTACTTCTAATACCAGCAACACATTGTTCTAGTCTACTTGCATTAATAATTGAACCTTCGGCAATTACTGTTTTTTCTAAAGTAGTACCACTAATTTTTGCAGGTGGTAGCATACGAGCCCTTGTGTAAATGGTATTACTATTGTCAAATAAATTAAACTTAGGAATATCATCGGTTAACTCAAGGTTAGCTTCAAAAAAACTATATATGTTACCAATATCTGTCCAATAACCATTGTATTGAAAACTACTTACATTGTAAGTAGCAATACTATTTGGCATAATTTCTTTACCAAAATCAGTTGCATTAGGGTAGTGGTCTCTAAGTAGCTCGTTTAAAACTTTTCTATTAAAAACGTAAATACCCATTGATGCCAAATAAATTCTACCTTCTTTAGCCATAGCTTCACCTGTTTCGCTTGTCCATTCTGGTAAAATATCTTTTTTAGGTTTTTCTATGAAAGAAGTAATTTTATTTTGTTCGTCGGCTTTTAAAATACCAAATTCAGGAGCATCTCTTTCACCAACAGGAATGGTTGCAATAGAAATATCACTGCCATTTGCTTTATGGGCTGCAATCATTTCGCTAAAATCCATTTGATACAATTGGTCGCCACTTAAAATTAAAATATATTCATATTCTAAGTTGCTAATGTGGCGTAACGATTGCCTTACAGCATCTGCAGTGCCCTGAAACCAACCTGGATTATCGGGGGTTTGCTCTGCAGCCAAAATATCTACAAAGCCTGTACTAAATGCACTAAAATGGTAGGTGTTTTTAATATGCTTATTTAAAGAAGCAGAGTTAAATTGTGTAAGTACAAACATTCTGTTTATACTACTATTCATACAGTTACTGATAGGAATATCTACTAATCTGTATTTTCCAGCTATTGGAACAGCAGGTTTACTCCTAGAGGCTGTTAAAGGATACAATCTCGATCCTGCTCCACCACCTAAAATTACTGCAACTACTTTTTTTGATAAGTTTATACTACCCATAAATGTAAAAATATATTTGATTAAAAATATGCTACAATTATACAACTAGTTTGTAGTATAACGTTTAACAAGTTTCTATTTTTTTGAAATATTTTTTTTGATGTACTTACAATGCTTATATATTCGCATTACCTAAAAGGGGAATTAGCTCAGTTGGTAGAGCGTTTGCATGGCATGCAAAAGGTCAGCGG
>JBMLOR010000061.1:0-3016 GCA_049242865.1 Chitinophagaceae bacterium
ATGCAGCAACAACAAGTGGTGCTGCTTATGGTATTTATCAATCAACTGCTGCAACTGGTATAGATATTAGAAACAATATTGTAAGCATTAGACGAGCAGGCACAGGTATTAAAAGGGCAATACATTTTAACACCAATACATCTACATTAACTAGCAATAAAAATGTGCTTTATTTAAATGCACCATCAGGTACTGATAATCACTTAGGGCAATTTGGCACTACAAATTATACAACTTTAGCAAATTGGCAAACTGCAAATGCTAATGCTTATGACCAAGGCTCTCTAAGTACAGATCCAAATTTTACTGATGCAAGTACTGGCAATTTAAAACCTATTCTAGGGCCATTTGATAATTTAGGGGATTCTTTAGGAGTTTTAAGAGATTTTAACGATAGTTTAAGAAGCACAACAGCTCCAGATCCTGGTGCATTTGAATTTGCTTTAGCAGGTTGTATCAACCCTGTAGATGCAGGTTCAGCTACTACCTCAGCAACTACAATTTGTGCAAATACAGGTTTTGCATTAAACCTATCAGGCAATAGTATAGGGGCTGGAATTACTCATCAATGGCAATCTTCCCCTAATGGCACAACTGGTTGGACAGATTTTGGAATAGCACAAAATGATGCAATAATTACAGTTACACAAACCGATACTACGTTTTATCGTTGTATTGTTCGTTGTAATGCAGGACCAAGAGATACTTCTAGCATAGTACAAGTAAATACAGCCAATTTAATTAGTGGTACATATACAATTAATAATACTTTGCCAAGTAGTGCAACCAATTTTAACAGTTTTGGAGAAGCAGTAGCTGCTTTGAATTGTGGTATTGCAGGACCTGTTATATTCAATGTAGTTAATAACATTACACCTTATAATGAACGAGTTGTAATTAACCACGTAAATGGCACTTCTTCTACCAATACAATTAAGTTTAATGGAAATGGTGCTACAATTTCTTTTGGAGGAACTACACTTAATAATAGAGCCATAATTTTATTAAATGGAACTGACCATATTATTTTTGATAGTTTAATGATTGATCCAGGAACAGCAACTACTAACGTTTGGGGTATAGTGCTTATGAATAAAGCCGATAGCGTAACCATTAAAAATTGTAGCATAAACATGGGGAATCTTACATCTACAGGAACTACGACTATAATGGGCATTGTAGTAAACGGTTCAGAATCTACTGCACAAATTTCTGGTGATAATGCTAATGGGTTACAAATTTTGAATAACAAAATTAGCAGTGGGGGGTATAGTATTTATTTAGTTGGAAATGCGGCTTCAACAGCACAAAACAATAATTGTGTAATTAGAGGTAATGAGATTTTAGACTTTTACAACTATGGAATTTATGCACTTTATATGTCTGAAGGGCTGGTTATTAGCCAAAACGACTTTAGCCGTCCAAGACGTGGTAATTCAGCACTAGCTTATGGAGTATCTATTCTAACAGGTTGTATAAATGCTTTGGTTGAAAAAAATAAATTTTATAATTTCTTTGGTGGAAATTCAGCCGGCACACAAACTTCTTATGCAATTTATACATCGGCAGATGGAAGAACAGGTAAAGAAAATAGAATCATCAATAACCTTATTTATAACTATAATGGTAATGGCCTTCAGTATGGTATTGGAAATGTAGGAGCCGATTCTACACTTATTTATCACAATACTATTGTTTTAGATGATGCAGCAACAACAACAGGTTCTTCTTATGGTATTCATCAAACAACTACTGCTACTGGTATAGATATTAGAAACAATATTATTAGTATTACACGTGCTGGTTCGGGTTCTAAAAGAGCTCTTCTTTTTAACGCTAACACATCTTTAATTGTGAGTAATAAAAACGTACTTCATTTGAGTGCTACAGGGGGTACTGATAATCATTTAGGGCAATTTGGTACTACTAATTTTACAACTTTAGCTAATTGGAGAACTGCTAATAGTAATGCCTTCGACCAAGGTTCACAAAGCACTAATCCGAATTTTACAAATGCAATTGGAGGTGATTTTAAGCCAACAGTTGGTTCATCATTCTCCAATCTTGGGGATTCTGTTGGCGTATTTAGAGATATTAATGATAGTTTAAGAAGCAAAATAACTCCAGATCCGGGAGCAATTGAATTCTCTAATTTGGTTTTTGGAACTGATATTGCTTCAGAAGCATTGGTTACTCCAGTTGTATCATCAGTTGGTTGTTATACGAGTACAGAAATAGTTTCTATAAGGGTACGCAATACAGGTACTAATGATATTGACTTATCAACCAATCCAATTACAGTAACAACAAGTGTTACAGGTGCAACAACCCAAGTGATAAACGGTGTAGCAAATACTGGAATACTTAAATCTGATTCAGCAATTGTTATTACTATGTCTACACCATTAGATATGAGTACAACTGGTGTTTATAGTATAAATTCTACAGCTGTTGTAACTGGTGATGTAAATAGCAATAATAATGCTTTACCCTTACCAGTTAATAGGGAAAAAGTTAGCTTGAGTGCAGGAACAGTAACAATATCGCCTTCTATTTTTTGTGGCAATGGAGGAACACAGCCAGTTTTAAGAACTTCAGGGCAAACTAGCCTCACATCTATACAATGGCAGCAAAGTACAACTAGCAATGGAACATTTACTGATATTTCAGGAGCTACAACTAATCCATACACAGTAACAACTCCATTAACACAAACCTTGTATTATAGAGCTGTTGCAACATGTGGTACTCAAACAAATAACTCAATTGAAGATACTGTTGAATTTGTAAACCCACAAATATTAACAACTACACCAAGATATACATGTGGTACTGGTACTGTAACATTAAGTGCAACTGCTTCATCTGGTAGCACAATAAATTGGTATGCTGCTACAAGTGGTGGAAGTGCTTTAGGAACGGGCAGTAACTTTGTAACACCAAGTATTAGTGCTACAACAACTTACTATGTAGCTGCTAGTACAAGTGGTTCTGTTGGAGCTTCGCCAATACAAAT
>JBMLOR010000062.1:0-2481 GCA_049242865.1 Chitinophagaceae bacterium
AAAGAGCTAAACAGCCAATATAAAGAGCAAGTGGTTTTAAAAAAATTGAAGTAAATAGTATTTATCATTAATAAAAAAGGCCACCAATAGGTAGCCTTTTTATTACTTATTTTTTTGAAACAATCATTTACCAAATCCTGTCTTTAACTTCATGGTACACCATTTCAATTCCTTGATCTAAGGTTATTGAGGCTTCCCAGCCTAAGGATTTTAATTTAGAAACATCCATTAGTTTTCTTGGTGTTCCATCTGGCTTAGTTGTATCCCAAACAATTTCACCTTCAAAATCAACTTTAGCCTTTACAAGTTCTGCTAATTGCTTTATTGTGACATCATATCCACAGCCTACATTAACCAATCCCTTATCGCTGTAATGCTGCATTAAATAAAAACAAGCAGCAGCTAAATCATCAACATGTAAAAACTCCCTCATAGGACTTCCAGTTCCCCAAAGTGTTACACTTGCTTCTTTGTTTCGTTTTGCTGTTATAAATTTTCTTAGTAAAGCAGGAAGAACATGAGATTTTTCCAAATCGTAATTATCGTTTGGACCATATAAATTAGTTGGCATAGCACTAATAAAATTGCAACCATATTGAGCTCTATAACTATCGCACAATTCAATACCAGCAATTTTTGCAATAGCATAAGGTTGATTGGTTTGTTCTAAATAGCCACTCAACAAATACTCTTCTTTTAAAGGTTGTGGAGCCATTTTGGGATAAATGCAACTTGATCCTAAGAACATTAATTTGGTAACATTGTTTACATAAGCAGCATGAATAATGTTGGCTTCCATCATTAAATTATCGTAAATAAACTCTGCTCTGTAGGTATTATTAGCAACAATGCCTCCAACCTTTGCAGCAGCCAAAAAAACATAGTTAGGCTTTTCTGATGCAAAAAAATCATTTACGGCTTGCTGATTTCTTAAATCAAGATCCTTAGATGTTTTGGTTATAATATTACTAAAACCTTCGATTCTAAGTTTTCTTTCAATGGCAGAGCCCACCATTCCTCTATGACCAGCTATGTATATTTTATCTTGAGTATTCATTTTATGTCTTTAGTCTTTGGTCTTTGGTCTTTGGGTTAAGGTCTTTGGATGGGGAAGTACTAAAGACTTTTACCCTTTACCCAAAAACTAAATTTACAGTCCACTTTTTTTAATATGCCTTTCTTTTTTATAAATAACTAAATCGCTAGCTACCATTTCTTTACACATTTCTGCTAAAGTATATTTTGGTTTCCAACCTAATTGAGTATTTGCTTTTGTAGGGTCGCCAATAAGCAATTCAACTTCGGTAGGGCGATAATATCTTGGGTCTACTTTTACAACTACTGTTCCAATTGGCAGTTGATATTCTGGGTTTGTACAAGCAACAACATAACCTTCTTCATTTTCGGCTTCGCCTTTAAATGCTAATTCAATACCAACTTCTGCAAAACTCATTTTAACAAAATCCCTGATGTAAGTTGTAATACCTGTTGCTAGTACAAAATCTTCTGGCTTTTCTTGTTGCAAAATCAAATACATACCTTCAACATAGTCCTTTGCATGGCCCCAATCTCTTTGTGCATTTAAGTTTCCTAAGTATAAGCAATCTTGCATTCCTAATGCAATAGCTGCTGTAGCACGTGTAATTTTTCGAGTTACAAAAGTTTCGCCACGGTTTGGACTTTCGTGATTAAACAAAATACCATTACAAGCATACATACCATAAGCTTCTCTATAGTTTACTGTAATCCAATAGGCGTATAGTTTTGCAACAGCATAAGGACTGCGTGGGTAGAATGGTGTGGTTTCACTTTGTGGTACAGCTTGTACTAAACCATATAACTCACTAGTGCTAGCTTGGTAAATTTTTGTTTTACTGATTAAACCTAATAAACGAACAGCTTCTAAAATTCTTAAAGTACCAATACCATCTGCATTAGCAGTATACTCAGGCTCTTCAAAACTTACATGCACGTGGCTCATTGCTGCCAAATTATAAATTTCATCTGGCTGTACTTCTTGAATAATTCTTATTAAATTGGTGCTATCTGTAAGGTCGCCATAATGCAAAGTTAAATGGCGTGTTGGAGTATGTGGATCTTCGTACAAATGATCAATTCGTTGTGTATTAAACAAAGAACTTCTACGTTTGATGCCATGTACTTGATATCCTTTTTTCAATAAAAATTCGGCAAGATACGCTCCATCTTGACCAGTAATACCTGTAATTAATGCTACTTTCATTTTTTTGTCTTTAGTCTAAAGTCTTTTGTCCTTAGTAAAATATTTAATTAAAAATTATGTTTAACCATTAACAATTAATGGTAATTCTCTATCTGCTTTATAGTAATCTTCTGGAATTCCAATGTCAATAAAATATCCACCAGCTTTAAAGCCTGTAACTATTAGATTTGCAATATTAGGTTCTAAAAAATCTTTTTCAAAAGAAAAGTTATTTGGTAGATGTTTTGTTTTTTCCAGAT
>JBMLOR010000063.1:0-2071 GCA_049242865.1 Chitinophagaceae bacterium
GTGTGCCATTTTGAATGATGGGGAAACGATAGGTATAAACTGTGTGTGGCTCGATTGGCATTTGTGTAAGGTAGGGAACACCATCTTCTTTATTGGGCAAAAACAAGCCGTGCCAATGCAAAGATGTTTGTTCGTTTAGCTCGTTATGCACTACAATTTCGGCTGTGTCGCCCTCTGTGAAAGTGAGTGTAGGCATTGGAATTTGACCATTTACAGCTATTGCTCTTTTGGGTGTGCCTGTGAAATTTACTGTTGTATCTCGAATGTATAAATCGTAATGAACTACCTTTTGAGCATTTGAATTATTTATACATATTAATAGCAGCGTTGCTATTGGCAACACTTTTTTTTGAACAAAATTTTGTATATCCATTTTAAGAATTTCAATTTATAATGTTACTTTAAAAATTTGAACAGTACCTAAGACTGTATTGAAGTTGTGTGTAATTGCAACTTGGTTGAATGCCGCATTTTTTATTATTGTAGGCAGTTTACCATTTACACTTGAAGTAGTGGTGTTATATCCATCTAAAAACTGTACTAAGTGAAAGCAACAACGCATAAAAAAATTAGATGGCTTTCCCCAATCGGCAATGTGCAATTCACCATTTGGTTTTAGCACTCTTTTAAATTCCTTAAAAGCTTCTAGTTTTTGTTCATCGGTTAAATGATGGATTACTAAACTTGTGATAATTCTATCCATACTTTCATTTGCAAAAGGCAATACTCCACCATTGTATTTTATTAGTTTTATTGGCAGATTATTTTTTTGGATTTTTTGTTTTGCAATTGATAATATTTTATCGTCAATATCAATGCCTTGATAATTAGCTTGACTATTGTTGTTGAAAGCCATTATTGAAAGCGTTGCTGTGCCAATACCAAAATCCAAAACATTGAAATTGTTTTGTATAGCAGCATTATTTATTAAAGCCATTTTAAATTGCTTTTCGGGCATAAATGTGCTTATTAACCAATCGTATATTTTGGTAAGCCAATTAAACTTTAATGCTGGGATGTAATTATTTGTTGCCATTTTTTAATTCTATTTTTTAGAGATTGAACTGTGCTTGACATGCCTTCTTTTTCGCCCAATTCTATTGCTTTTTGTGCTATTTTTATTGCCTTGTTGTACTGCTTGGTATCGGCATAAATTTTTTGTAGCAAATTAGGATAATAGAAATTAATAGTATCTATAGCACTGGCTTGAATTAACCAATTTTGGGCAGTTTCTAAATCTCTATTTGTTGTATAATAATAATTGGCACATTGAAACAAAGTTTCAGCATCGTTACTCTTTTTTGCAACAACTGTTTTGTTTATTAATGCCATTATATCAGAATCATCGGTACTTTTAATTGGTATTAATACTTCTGTATTTTCCCATGATAATTGTAAATCGGCATTGTATTTATTACCTAAATTAATAAATGCTATACTAAATGATGAGGTATTATTATTGTTACTTAATGGTTTTACAGTTGTTCTAAAAACATCTAAATTTTGCTTATATCCAAAACTGCCATGAAGTGATGTATCTGTATTTAAAATTATTGTCCAACTTTCTTTGCCAGGTATTGAGTATAGCGAATAAGCACCTTGCTTGAGTAACACTTCATTAAAGTAAATATTCTTAGTTGTTTTAAAAAGTGTAGCATTACTTGCACCAGTTCTCCAAAGGGAATCATAAGGCACCAGTTCTCCAAAAATTTTTCTACCTCTACTAAGTGGCCTGGAATATTGCAGGCTAATTTTTGCATTGCCTAGCATTTGTGCAACAGAAGCTTCTGGACTTGGATTTGGGGTTTTTATTTTAAATTTTTCTTGCGAATTTGCAACTATGAACAAGCTACAAAAAAGTGTTACAAAAGTTAATTTCATTTTTTTCTTTTAAAAGCGTTAAAAAAAGTGTATTCTAATTTTATCATAAACCCATTGGGTGCAGTTCTTGTCATATTACTATATAGTTCTTTCCTCCAAGCTAAATCTATTCTTGCTTGGCTATGAATTATAAATTGTATAGAAGGAACAATATCCAAATTGGATTTACCATTTGGGCTTAAAACTTGCC
>JBMLOR010000064.1:0-1601 GCA_049242865.1 Chitinophagaceae bacterium
TCCACTCAGGATACAACGTAAATTGTTCCATAAAACTGTTTACATCTTTTTTAATAGCAGCTAAAGTTGCAGCATCATCAGCATTCATCAAGCTTCTATCAATTACATCTACAACAAAGTTCATATCAGTTTCTTTTAAACCACGTGTTGTAATGGCTGCTACACCAAAACGAATACCACTGGTTACAAACGCACTTTTATCATCGTAAGGAACCATGTTTTTATTAGCAGTAATATCGGCAACTACTAAGGTATTTTCAGCTTTTTTACCACTAATATTTTTATTGCGTAAATCAATTAGCATTAGATGATTATCTGTGCCCCCACTAATAATATTATAACCTCTATCAACAAAAGCTTTAGCCATAGCTTGGGCGTTGCTTTGTACTTGCTTAGCATAAGTTGTAAAATCATCGCTTAAAATTTCGCCAAAGGCAATGGCTTTTGCAGCAATTACATGCATTAATGGGCCACCTTGTGTGCCAGGAAACACAGCCATATCAATTAAATTGCTCATCATTCGAATATTTCCTTTAACATCGGTTAAGCCAAATGGGTTTTCAAAATCTTTACCCATCATAATTACACCACCACGTGGGCCTCTTAAAGTTTTGTGTGTAGTGCTTGTTACAAAATGGCAGTGTTCAAAAGGACTGCTTAGCAAACCTTTAGCAATTAAACCAGCAGGGTGTGCAATATCAGCTAATACAAATGCACCAACTTCATCGGCAACGGCTCTTATTCTTTTGTAATCAATATCTCTACTGTAAGCACTTGCTCCACAAATTATTAATTTTGGTTTTACTTCTCTTGCTTTTGCCTCAAGCATGGTATAGTCAATTAAGCCAGTTTCTTTTTCAACACCATAAAAATGCGGGGTATAAATTTTACCACTAAAGTTAACCGAACTTCCATGTGTTAAATGGCCACCCATGCTTAAATCTAAACCTAAAATATCGTCTCCAGGCTTTAAAATAGCCAACATTAAAGCTGCATTTGCTTGTGCACCACTATGAGGTTGCACATTAGCATATTCAATATTAAATACTTGTTTTAATCTATCAATGGCAAGGGTTTCTACTTCATCTACAACTTCGCAACCACCATAATATCTTCTTCCAGGATAACCTTCAGCATATTTATTGGTCATTACATTGCCCATTGCTTGCATTACTTGTAAACTAGTAAAATTTTCACTTGCAATAAGTTCTATGCCGTGGCGTTGGCGTTGTAATTCTCTTTTAATGATATCAAATACTAAAGTATCTTGTGGCATAGGTAAAATTTTAGTGGCAAATGTATTGTTTACCTATCGAAAAAAAAAGTTGAAGAAATCATACTTATAATATGTGGAATAATTTAGGTGATGCTAAATTCCTTGTTTTGTGAACTGAATTTTAATGAATGAGAATCGTGGGCAACAGTAAAAAAAGTCGGCAGTTTGTTTTTGCCGACTTTTAAGAAAATGGTTGTATGATGTTGCTATTGCAAGTTCAATATTTTATCTTTTGGATATTTTAAAGTGAAACTGAATTTAAGCTTTTTGCTTTCACCTGCTGCAAGTGTTATTTTCCAATCAATTTGTCCAGTTTCTTCATTTA
>JBMLOR010000065.1:0-78445 GCA_049242865.1 Chitinophagaceae bacterium
CTTGATGTATTTAGTGCTTACCGCCTTGTTAGCATTGAATGTGTCATCAGAGATTATAAATGCCTTTAAAACAATAAACAATAGCTTGGTATCTGCAAACGGTGTTATAACAGAGAAAAACAAATCTGTATATTCCACTTTTGAGAAAAAACTAAATGATCAACAAACTAAAGCACAAGCTGCATTGTGGCAACCCCCTGCTTTAGAAGCTAAAAGACTTTCAGACGAAATATATAATTACTTAGAGCAAATAAAATCTGACTTGAAAAAAGAATCTCAATTAACAATTGAAAATGGTGTAGAGAGATTCAAAGAGGATGATTTGGATGCAGCAACACGTTTGCTTGTTGAAGGAACAAAAGGTGATGAGCTTTTAGCTAAATTAACGGCATACAAGCAAAATTTAATTGATGTAATAAACCCATCAAAATTTAGTGGACAAAGTGCTGAAACTTTAAAAAAGATTACCGAAGCATTTGAAAACTTCAAAACTTCGTTGCCATTAGATTTAACACCACCTAAGGCTTCAAGTACACATGGTGAAGTCTCAACAAATAAACCTTGGCAATCTGGTTATTTTAGAATGACCCCTACAGTAGCAGCAATTACTATGATAAGTAAGTTACAAAATGATGTTAAAAATTCTGAATCACAAATTGCTGATTTTTGTTTAAAACAAGTTGGTGCCGTAGAAATCGTATATGATAACTTCCAAGCGATTGCTTCTCAAAGTAGCGAATATTTAATGCCTGGTCAAGAGTTAACAATAAAAGCAGGTATTGGTGCTTTTAGTAAACAGGCTGCACCAACAGTAAGTATTGGTGGAAGCGTAATCCCACTAAATGCAGAAGGTGTAGCTGAGCAAAAAATTAAAGTTGGAAATACAGGTACTTATACGTCAATAGTTAACATTAGTTTTAAAAAACCAGATGGTACTATTGGAACAGCACAAAAAGAGATAAAATATACTGTAGGTTCACCAACTGGATTATTTGCTAGTGCAACAGAAGTTAACGTTTTATACAACGGAATTCCAAATCCAGTTGCAATTGCAGGTGGTAGTGGAGATGAAAAAATAACCCCAAGCATCGATAACGGAACTATTATTAAAAAAGGGGGTGGAATGTACGAGGTTAATCCAGCTTCAACTGGTAAAGCTAGAATTTCTGCAACAGTAGACGGTAAAACTTCTACATTCGAATTTCCTGTAAGAAGAATCCCAAATCCCACTCCTGCTGTGGGACAATATTTTGGAGGATCCGTTCCAGTTAATCAGTTTAAGGCTAACGTAGGTGTAAGAGCTGATATGGGTGAGTTTGTTTTCAAGAGTGTTAAATTTAATGTCATTTCATATACTATTGTTTGCACGGGTAAAGGTTTTGAAAATGGACCTAAATTCGCTCAGGTTCAAGGACCATACTTTACAACAGAAGTAAAAGATTATGTAAATATGTGTCGCCCTGGCTCTAGTGTATTAATAACAGATATTTCTGTAAGTGGGCCTGATGGTACAAGAAAATTACCAGCCTCATTAGCGTTCAATCTAACTAATTAATTTGACAAAAGTATGTTAAGTAGAATAATTTTTAAAGGAGTAGCTCTCTCTATTTTATTTCAATTAATGGCAATTGAAATTACTATTGGTCAACCTGGCAAAAAAGGTGGAACAACAAGAACAAAGCAATCTGCTCCTGCTAAAAATCCTTTCCAATCTGGTAATGCTAAACCTGCAAGTAATAATCCTTTCGAGTCGAAACCTGCAAATAATGCACCAACAACCGGAGGGGTAAATCCATTTGAGTCAAAACCTGCAACTAGTCAGCCCCCAGCTGGTGGAAATCCTTTTGAAAGTAAAACAGGTAGTACAACTAGTCAGCCTACAGGGAGTAATCAGCCACCTGCACAAAACAAAAGTAAATTACCTATAGTATTTGTACCAGGAGCAGGAAACAATCCATTAGCTGATTCTAGTATAATACCATCAATGAGAATGGAGAGTGCGATTGAATCTACTATCAAGGATAGAGTTCCTTTAATGTACGATTATGTTAGAGAAGATGATGCTGTTTTTAAACAAACAATTTGGCGTGTAATAGATGCTAGGGAAAAGTTAAATATGACTTTTAAATATCCTGCAGAGGATGATAATGGGAGTCAATTGTTTTTCTCCATTTTATTTAAATCTGTTGTAGAGGATTCGGTAGTTGCATTTGATGATGAACGATTTACAAAACCTTATACTCTGGATAAATTTAAAACTAAATTTTCAGGGGGATTAGACACAAGTGATGTTATAGATCTTGATGGTGTAACAGTCTTAAGAAGAGAAGTGAGAATGAAGGAATTTCCTATAGACTCAGTTTATCAATTTATGATTAAAGAAGATGTGTTCTTTGATAAAGAATCTTCTAGGTTATTGACTAGAATTGTTGGAATAGCACCTATGGGACCAACAATTTTACCAAGTGGTCAAGTTATTGCGGGACCTTCTTACCCTTATTTTTGGTTGTATTACCCAGACATAAGAAAAACACTCGCACGTAAACAAGTTTATAATCCTAAGAATTCTGGAAATAGATTGAGTTGGGAAGATTTATTTGAGAATAGAACATTTAGCAGCTATATAGTTAAAACAAATAAGGATAATTATAAAGATCAATGGCTAAGACAAAAGTATCCTAATGACACTTTATGGAGACTTCTTGAAGGCGAAAAAATCAAGGAAAAAATATTCAACTACGAACAAAATCTTTGGGAATATTAGCAAAAATGTTTCTTAATAAAATTTATAAAGCCTTGCAAATTGCAGGGCTTTATTTTTGCAAATTATTTTAATTAAATATTGCAACACATTTCTTACACATATAATAAATATCAAAAACTAAAAAGTAAAAAATTAGTTGATAATTTATTTAAACATGGCAAATCTATTTTAGCTTTTCCTGTAAAAATTATAGTTACAGTTGAAGATAGTATTGAGCCAACTGTATTATCTGGTGTTGGCGTATCAAAAAAGTATTTTAAAAAGGCACATGATAGAAACTACATTAAAAGAATTATTAAAGAATCGTTTAGGCATCATCAACAGCTGATCATCAATTTATCACAAGCTAAGTCAGTAAACATTCATTTTTTTATTTTGTACGTGCATAAAGAACTGCCCAAATTTGCTGATTTAAATGAGCAAATGCCAACAATAATTGAGAAACTTATAAAATACATCAACACTGAAAAATTGGTTAAATAATATAGTAATATTTCCAATGGTGATATTAATTAAAATATACCAATATGGCATTTCACCACTAATTGGACCAAAGTGTAGGTTTACGCCAACTTGTTCAAATTATAGTATCGAAGCGTTTAAAAAGTATGGACTTGTTAAAGGTTTTTGGCTTAGTTTAAAACGCATTAGTAATTGCCATCCTTTAGGCAAAAGTGGATACGACCCCGTACCTTAATAGAATATTATTTAATTATCACTATAGAATTTTGCAAGGTAAAATTTAATGGTATCAATTGGATGGCTAAATGCAGTGCTTATTGTATTAAAAGAAATTATAACTTGCTTACAATTTCAGCAAGCTCTTTTTCAATATCATTGTATTTTCCGTATTCAACAACTCGTCCAATTTCTTTATTTCCTTGCATTACAATAAATGTTGGTACTTGTGTAATTTTATAGGTTTGGTGTAAATTGTTTATAGTCTGTTTATCTCTATCTACTGCAATTAATAATACTTTCTTTTCAGGAAATTCACTTTTTTCGATAAGCTTGTAAAACTTTGGTAAAAGGTTTTGAGTGTCTTCACACCAAGTACCTCCAAAAACTATCAAACTAAATTTGGTTTTTTGTTGATTAAAAATGGCTACAGCATCATTGTTTGGTCTTATATATTTCATGTCACGAGCAAGCCAAATGTAATTACTATCGCTATTTAACACATTTTTATTGATAACCCCTCTTAGATATTTTTCATTACCATTTTGTACGGTAGTATAATCAATTTTTTGAGTGCTACTGCAACTAAATAATAATGTGCTAAAGCTTAGTACAACTATGAAGTTATAAAAATATTTTTTGTTCATTATTTTTCTAAATTGGCTTTTACTTCTAATAAAAATGATTTAAATTTTTGGAGCGTTTCTTTAAGCTGCATTTGAGTGTTGGTTTTGTGCTTATTTGCTTTTAAATATTCTTTTGCTCCTTCAATACTAAATTTTCTGTTGCGAAGTAAGTAGTAAATTATTTTAAGATTTTGAATATCTTCTACTCTAAATAATCTATCACCTTTTCGATTTTTTCTTGGCTTTAAAATGTCAAATTCATTTTCCCAAAACCGAATTTGAGAATTGGTTACTTTAAACCAAACAGCAACCTCGCTAATGCTGTAGTATAGTTTTTTTTTAAGGTCATTGTCGCTAGGAACATCAATTTCATCTATCGTAGCGTAAGTTTCTGTATAAGATTTACGACCACGCTTACCTTTTGTTTTAGTTAGTTTTTCATCAATGGCCTGATTATGAATTACACTGTGTTTTATTTCTGCTAATGCTATACTATTGTTACTTACAACATCGATGTTTTGTTCAATTAGTTCGGAATGTTCAATTGGTTTTTTTTCTTCTTTAATTTTTACAGTTACTTGATTATTGGCAAATACAACCTTTTTCTTTTCTTTTGGAGAAGAACTATTTGGAGGTGTAATAGGATTGCCAAATAAGTCTAACTGCATGTGTTGTGCTTTTTACAAATACCTGATTAAAAATACATTATTGCAAATATCGTGCAATGTAGTTTAAGATAAGATTTTATTTCGATGGTGAATTTTATAAATTTCAATTATCATAAATTGTTGAAAATTACTTTCACTTTTATAAAATACACTTTATAAATAGCAATTTAAACGTAAAAAAAACGTTTTAATAATTTGTAGTTTCTTAAATACATCAACTCCATGAAAAAAATACTAATATTGCCTAAATATCCTGTGAAATGAATAAGCATTGCACTTACCTTGTATATGCGTTAGCATTAATAAAATTTATTTTTCCGTTTTTTCTTATTGATTTTAATTTTCAATTGCACGCCACAGAATTTGTAAATTATGATACTGCTTCTTCGTTTAATTGGGGTTACAATAAAGCAGATGCTCCCATGCTATATTGGATAAGTATTTTGCAGCATCAGTTGGGAACAAATATTTTTATGTTGAAGTGTGTGCCAGCCTTTTTTGGGGCATTGGCGTATTGTTTTGTTGGATTAATTGTTGTGCAATTGGGGGGGAAATTATTTGCAGTTTTTTTAGCATTTCTGCCATTTATATTGTCCATTTATTTGCCAGTTCAATTTTTTTATAGTACCGAAACACTAGCAATTTGTTTTTATACTGCAATGGTGTATAGTATAGTTAAACATACATATACCAAAAAGCTGATGTGGCTGTATACTTTTGGCATTTTTTGTGGTTTTGGAATGTTAAGTAATCAGCATTTTTTAATTACTGCAGCAATAACTATTTGTTGTTTTGCACTAAGCAAACGTTACAGCACGGTTTTTTTAAATGTTCATTTTTATGTGGCCCTATTTATTGCATTAATTATTTATCTGCCACATTTAATATGGCTCAACGAACAAGTTAATAGTAATACAATTAATACAGTTGCAACAGCTATAAGTATTGAAGCATATAGCTTGCAACAATTATTTTTTATTTTGGGTGGAGCTTTTATTTGGATAATTGGAATATTGTACATTGCCCTAACCGACAAAGGCCGAGAGCATTTACCTTTTTTAATCAGTTTTTTAATTATTAATGTAGTGTTTTTTATAAACCAAGTTGATGCAAAAAATTTGCTCCCTTTGTATGCAATTTTACTAGCTTTTGGAGCCTTTAATATTGAGCGATTAACTACAAGATATGTACGAATTTTAAGGTACGTTAGTATAACCCCTTTGTTTTATGTTGGATTTATGAATATGCCTACTTACATGCCAATTTTACCGCCAGATAAACTCGCATCTATTTACACAGGCAGAGAATTACAACAAACCAATATTTTGTTGTGGGATGATAATAATAAACATGATATACCACAGAATTTTGCTGAAATGATAGGCTATAAAGAAATTTTAGAAAAGACCTCAAAAGTATATCATGGAGTAAACGAACAAGATAAAATAAATACAGTTATTGTTTGTAAAAACAAAGCAATCGCTGCTGCTGTAAATTTTTATAAAAATGATTATCAATTGCCAAGTGCAATTGTTGCCAATGATGATTTTTATTTTACATCAAACATAAAAAACAACATTGTAAACGTTGTTTTTATTGGTAATCCAGTACCAGAACAACATGTTGAGTTATACAAAAATTTTGAAAATAGTTATTTGGCTGATGAGTTTAATGAAAATCAGTATAGTAAATACAAGGGCACCAAAATTATGTTGTATTTAAAAGCCAATGAAACTCTAAATAATCAAGTAAGAAATAACCATGTATTTGAAGATGATAAAGAAGAAAGTTTTTTAGCGAATAAGTAAAAATGATCCTTCAAGCAGTTGTGGTACATTATCAAAATCATTAAATTTAATTTGATAAACATAAGCACCAGTTGGTTGTTTTCTGCCCAGTACAGTACCATTCCATCCTTTTAATACATCTTGGGTTTCAAAAACAATTTGCCCGTATCTATTAAAAACTCTAAACAAATAATTGCTTAATTGTTGTGTAATTAGTGGTTTAAAATTGTCATTTTTTCCATCACCATTTGGCGTAAATGCATTAGGAACCTGAAATGGAATGCAACCTCTGTTAATCAATGAAATGCTATCTATTCCTTTACAATTATTATTATCAACAACCGTTAAAAAGTATTTACCAATATTGCGTAAAGTGCTTGTAGCTGCTGTGCTTCCATTACTCCAGTTGTAGCTTTTAAAACCACTTATAGAATAAGTAAGTGGAATGCCTTTGCAAATAATTGTGTCATTAGGAAGATAATCTTTGGGTAGTGAATGTAACTTAATAAGGTTTAATGTATCAAATGCAAAGCATCCAAAACTATTACTCACTTTAACGATGTATGTTCCTATGGTTTTTGCAGTAATACTTTGTAATGTACTACCATCTTGCCATAGATAATTGCTATAAATACCTGGATTTAGAATTAAAGAATCACCAACGCAAATGCTAGTATCGTTGCCAATTTTTGGAGAAGGTAAATCAGATACAGCTATACTCACATTAGCTTTATTGATGCATCCTCTGCTATCTGTAACAGTTGCAGCATAATTTATATTGCTTGTTGGTTTACTAATTACAGTAGCTGCATTTGTGGTATTTAAACTAATACTAGGGCTCCAATTATAAGCAACTGCAGTTGGGGCAATTGCTTGCAGAATTATAGAATCTTTTGGGCAAATTGTTGTATTTGGCGTGGCTATTAAATTTACAAGAGGCAAAGGATAAACTGTAATAGGCAAGTTTTTGCTTGCTTTACATCCAGCAACTCCTGTAACTTCTGCAGTATAAATGGTATTTACGTATGGTTGAGCAATTACAAACTTACCAGTATCTCTGCTTAATGAACTTGCACCAGCTGTCCAAACTGTTCTAAAACCATTGGTAGAAACGTTGATGATTAAAGTATCGTTCAAACAAATGGCGTTGGTTGATGTAATAAAATTAATAGTTGGAGGGGGTAAAATATTTACAACAACTGGTACTCTTACACTTTCTCCAAGTGGGCTTGTAAGTGAGGCATACCATGTTGTGCTACCAATATTACTGGTATTTGGTATTGGTGCTATGGTTGTACCATTTGTTATAGTTGGCGAAGTGTACCAAGTAATTGTACCTGCACCAGAAGCTTGTAATGCACTAGCAGTGGAGTTTTGACAAAATTCTACTGGACTAACAACAGTTGGTTTTGTAATTACTGGTGTTGGTGAAACAATGATTTCTAAACTAGGATTTATACACCTGCCAGTACCCACACCAATTCCATTAACTTTATATGTTGTAGGATTTACATCTACAGTAGCAATTACGTTTGTACCAGTTGTTGTAGATAAATTTGTAGGTGGGCTCCAAGTCCACGAAAACGATCCTCCATTTACAAGTTCTATATCAACGGGCGTTCCTGTAGGTTTTACAATTACACTACCCGATGGGTAAAAATTTCCTTCATACCTAAACCCTGGCTGAGTAGCAGCAAATGCATCGTCTAAATCATTTTCATTTAAAACATACGCATAAGCAATACTAGTTTTTTCGCCAGGAGCTAAAGTGCCAATTTCAAAAATCATTCCAATAGCAACATCACTTATACTCGAGTCTTTATAATTAAACGTAGTATTTAGCTTATTATACATATCTGCTAAAGAGTTGCCTACAGGAAATAATCCACTACTAAGATAAAAAGGCACTGCCTTACAATCTTTACTACCTAAACCAACATAGGCATTTTTAAAACTTGTTCCTGTAGAGGTTACTAAACTTTTTCCACTTGGGTTTGGTAAGCTAAAAGCAATTTTATTTATTGTTCTGTAAATTGAGCTAAACTGTACATCACAATCAGCATCAACAGTTCGTAAGTAATAAATATTATCAATAGCACTTGTAGTGTTGTTAGTAAATTCAACATTAATAATAAAATAGCTTTTGTTGGCACTTAGCGTTACTGTTTGCTTGATGTTTAGATTGCTATTGTATATACCTTCCCAAACACTTGTAGATAAATTTGATGCATTAGTATATGAGGTTAAATTGCCAGTTAAGTTACCTTCATAACCCCCAGATGCAGAAGTGCTTTTGCTATAATTATTGCTATAAGCATCTGCCCTGCTAGCTGTGCCTGCTTGCACACTCCATCCCTCTTGCACTGTTCCAGGCATAAAATAATCGCCAAAATATTCTGGAGCACCTACAGTAAATCCATCTTTACCATAATCTGCAACAAAACCTAAAGCTTTTGGTCTTGAAGTTCTTGAGTTGTCGAATGGGTTAGTTAAACTTGAAGAACCTGGAGTAGGGCGTGGAAAATACCCTTGGCCAATAGGAACATCTTGAGGGGTTCCGAATGCACCATTTGGAGCAACACCAACTTGTATAAAATTACCTTGTAAAAAATGACAACCTTGAAATGATTGTGCCTTTATATAAGTGTAACTTAATATTAATAGAAAGAATATGCTGAATTTTCGAAGTAACATTTGCTTGGTTTGAAATATTATTACTGTAAGGTGAAATTAAGTGTTTATTGAATAAATACGAACGAAAATTGAATTTTATAATTTAAATAACATTTTGTTTAATTATTTGTTCTTACTTTTTTTGACTTTTTAGTTTATCTAAAACGGCTTGCTTTTGTTTAGCACTTAAATTGCTTTTTGTAACTAACTTATTAAGTTGCCACGATATCGCTAGCCTAAAATTTCTTGTATTACTATTATTAAAACTTTCTACTCTAAAGTTACTTGCAGTGGTAATGGTTGTAAATTGTTGTGTAATTATGGGGTCAATAATATTTAAACTTACTTGTAATCTTTTATCAAAAAATCGATGTTGTAATCCAATATTCATCGATAAATTACTTCTGCTACGTCCTTGGGGATCTGCAAATTGTGCATAGCGAATATTGCCATCAATTGTAAACACACTATTAGGCGTATATCCAAAATTTATTGCTGTAGCAATATTATTGCCATCTTGATAACGATACAATTTTTTTTCAATTTCACTATATAAGTTTCTCGAATAGTTGATGCTTGTATTTAGCCTAAATTTTTTGCTAAACGTATAACCTCCCCAAATTCCAGCTTCATATTCTTGCCTTGTTGCAATATTTACAAAGCTTACTTGTGTTTTGTAATCAGGGGTTAATGTTCTTATACGGTTTATAACATCGTTAACAATATTATAACCCACATTAAAATTCATATAAAATTTTCCCTTGGTTAAGCTAGCATTTATATCAAAATTGTGCGATTTGCTAGGACTAAGATTTGGGTTTCCGAAACGAATATTATAGGGGTCGCTAAAATCAATATTAGGATTCATTTCTCCAATATTAGGTCGTCGTAAAGCTGCTCTATAAACCATGTTTAAGTTAAATGATTTGCTAAAGTCTTGCCTCAAGGTTACATTGGGTAAAACATTCCAATAGTTGTTGCTTACGTTGCTAGCATTGCCTTTTATGAAATTAAAACTGTTAATGGTTTGCTCTGCTTGTACACTAGCAATTAATTTTAATTTTTTATTTAATGGAATAGTTGCACCAAATCTTGCAGTTAAAATATCTTGCCTAAATTTAAAATTGTTGCTTAATAAATCGCTCAATACATATTGGTTGATGGTTTTATTTAAATAATTAGTGTTTAGTTGGTTATGGTCTTCGCCAGTATTAAAAGTTATGCCAGTGCTAATAATAGCTTTTAAAAGTTTTATGGGTTTGTCATAACTCAATCTTAAAAAAGCAGATTTATTGTAGCTGTCGTACAATTGATTTTGAAAACTATCTACTCCTGTTGGATTAAAGTTTCCTGTGAGATATTGTTGGTAAAAATCTCTATCGTTGTCGTTTTTGCCAATATTTCCACCAATAATTAGTCTAAAAACTTCAGCAGCATTTTTTCCTTTTTTAGTATAGCTAAAATTGATATTATGATTGTATCCTAACCCATCACTTACATTGTTTCTGGTACTGCTTTTATAAGCAATTTTTTGTGCATTGATGTTTGTAAATTGATTAAAGCTTTGATTGGTAAAATTGTTAAGATTGCCTTGGTAGGTAAAGTTTATGGTTTGATTTTTCTTTAAGTCATAGTTCACTTGCACACGAGCATTGGGGCGAGTATTAATATTTTTAAAATTTCCATCCGTGTTAAAATAATTACTACTATCTGTAAAAAAATTTTCACGTTTGCTGTAGCTGTTACCCACTAGCTGACTATAGTTTGCACCTGCAATAACGTTGTAAGAAAATCCTTTGTTTCTGTAACCATAATTTCCTGTAAGGCCTCCTTCACCTCTAGTGCCTCCTGATAAAGTTATTTTTCCTGTACTTCCAATTTTACCTTTCTTGGTTACAATGTTTATTACACCACCTTCTTCAGTTGCATATTCAGGTGGCGGATTGGTCATTAATTCAATTTTTTCGATACTGCTTCCGGGTAAACTTTCTAATAAATCTTTAAGTTGATCGGCATTAAGTTCTACGGGTTTGTCATCAATTAAAATTTTTGGCTCTTTACCTTTTAGTAAAATTTTGCCATTTGGGTCGTTGCTTACCAATGGCATACTTTTAAGCAATTCACTTGTTGTAGAGCCACTACTTAGTGCACTTTCGCCAACGTTGTAAATAATTTTACCGTCCTTGTTTTCAATCAAGGGTTTTTCGGCATATACAATTACTTCGTTTAAGTTTTGTGAACTTTCTTGTAGTTTAATATCGCCTAAATTAAAATCAAATCTTTCAGCCCTAATATTTAAACTGTCAATGGTAAGACTCGAAAAACCTATTGCTTTAATGGTTAAGGTATACCATCCAAAGCTAATTTTATCTATTTCAAATAACCCATTTTTGTCTGTTATACTCGTGTAAAAAAATAAGCTATCTTGTAGTTTAGTTAGTTTTATAGTAGCATTTTCAATTGGTTTTTGGTTTTGTGCATGTATTACGTTGCCCATAACAATGCCCCCTAAATTTGTTTTTTGAGCGTTGCTAATAATTAATAAAAAAGCAAAAAGGAATGAAAATAAAAACCTTAGCATATTGCAAAATAAGGTAAACTTATTGGTTGCCATATCAATTTGTACGAATGGCAAAACCCTACTATACCAAACGTTCATACACTTATCTTCGCAGCCAAATTTTCAAGTTATTATTCATTAGTAATTTGAAAATTTGAAATCATATTTCTAACATAGCGAATAATACATAAAAATTAATCGTACATCGTAATTCATAAATTGTAAATAAAAAATGACTGCTGCTCAAATACGACAAGCCTATTTAGATTTTTTTAAAAGTAAAGGTCATGATATTGTACCTAGTGCTCCAATAGTTGTAAAAAACGATCCTACTTTAATGTTTACCAATGCTGGTATGAACCAGTTTAAAGATTATTTCTTAGGAAATCGTGTGCCAACAAATCCTCGAATTGCCGATACCCAAAAGTGCTTACGTGTTAGTGGCAAGCATAACGATTTAGAAGAAGTGGGCGTTGATACTTACCACCACACCATGTTTGAAATGTTGGGTAACTGGAGCTTTGGAGATTATTTTAAACCTGAAGCTATTGCTTGGAGTTGGGAATTTTTGACAGAAGTTTTAAAACTAGATAAAAATAAATTATACGTTACCATTTTTGAAGGCGATGAAAAAGAAGGTTTGCCAAAAGATACTGAAGCCTACAACGAATGGAAAAAAGTAATTGCCGAAGACAGAATTTTATTGGGCAATAAAAAAGATAATTTTTGGGAAATGGGCGACACAGGCCCATGTGGACCATGCACTGAAATTCATGTTGATTGCAGAACTGATGAAGAAAGAAAACAAGTTGATGGTGCTAGTTTGGTAAACAATGATCATCCACAAGTAATTGAAATTTGGAATAACGTTTTCATTCAATTTAATAGAAAAAAAGATGGAAGCCTAGAGCAATTACCAGCCAAACACGTAGATACAGGAATGGGTTTTGAACGTTTGGTGCGTGTAATGCAAGGCAAAACCAGTAACTACGATACTGATGTGTTTACAGGAACTATTGACGCTGTTGAAAAAATTACAAATAAAAAATACGATTTTAGCGATAGCAAACAAGCCGTAGCTTTTAGAGTTTTGGCAGATCATATTCGTGCTATTTGTTTTACAATTGCCGATGGACAATTGCCTTCAAACACAGGAGCAGGCTATGTTATACGAAGAGTTTTGCGTAGAGCTGTTCGTTATTATTTTACTTATTTAGAGTATAAACAACCTTTGTTGCAACAGTTAGTGCCAGTTTTGGCAAAACAGTTCGAAACAGTTTTTCCAGAATTAATATCTCAACAAGATTTTGTTACTAAAGTGGTTCACGAAGAAGAAGAGGCTTTTTTGAGAACCTTAGAAAAAGGTTTGAAAAGGTTAGATGATATTATTGCATCTGCCAACAAAACTATTGATGGTAAAGCAGCTTTTGAATTATTTGATACCTATGGTTTTCCTATCGACCTTACAAGATTAATTGCTAGTGAAAATAATTTAACTGTTGATGAAGCAGGTTTTGAAACTTCATTAAAAGAACAAAAAGATAGAAGCCGTGCAGCAACTGCTATTGATGCTGAAGATTGGATTGTAGTAAACGATATACCTGATAGTAAGTTTATTGGTTACACACATTTGCAAACAACTACTAAAATTGTTAAGTATCGTAAAGTAAAATCTAAAGGTAAAGAAGCCTATCAAATTGTATTAGCAGAAACACCTTTTTATGCAGAAAGTGGTGGGCAAGTAGGCGATAATGGTCAGTTAATTATTGATGATTTTAAGTTGGATGTAATTGATACAAAAAAAGAAAATAACCTATACATTCATTTTGTAGAAAACATTCCTGCTGGGTTTAGTTTTGAAGGTGAAGTTTTGGCTGCAGTCGACTTCAACCTTAGAAAAGAAACTACCAACAACCATTCCTCTACACATTTACTTCATGCTGCTTTAAGGCAAGTTTTGGGCACACATGTGGCTCAAAAAGGTAGTTTGTGTAATAACGAACATTTGCGTTTCGACTTTTCTCATTTTGCAAAAGTTACCGACGAAGAAATTGTAGCCATTGAAACATTGGTGAATCAAAAAATTCGTGAAAATGTACCCGTAATTATCAAAGAAATGAGTAAAGATGAAGCTATTGCGTTGGGTGCTATGGCTTTGTTTGGCGAAAAATATGGCGATAAAGTTCGTGTGGTAATTATGGACGAAAAATATAGCATTGAACTTTGTGGAGGAACTCATGTTGGCTTCACAGGAGAGTTGGGTTATTTTAAAATTAAGCACGAAACTGCCGTAGCTGCTGGTGTTCGCAGAATTGAAGCTGTAAGTGGTAAAGCTGCTGAAGCTTATATTGAAAAAGCTTTTGCCGATTTGCATATTGTAAAAACTTTATTTAATAATCCTAAAGAATTAATTAAGCAAATAGAAAATACACTTGCAGAAAATAAAGAACTTAAAAAGAAAATTGAAAGCTTAGAGGCAAAACAATTACAAGCTTTAAAAGCAGAATTATTTACAAAGGTTGAAACAATAAATGGAATTTCTTTTGTTGGTCAGCAAGTTGAAGTTTCTAATGCCGATGGTTTAAAAAAGTTAGCTTCCGAATTATCAAGTTCAGCCGAAGTTGTTGTGTTGGCAGCTAATGTAAATGGTAAACCATCTATTGCTATAGCATTGAGTGAAACTATTGTTGCAAAGGGTTTGGAGGCTCCAAAAATTATAAAAGAGCATATTACACCAATTATTAAAGGTGGTGGTGGTGGACAAAAAACTTTAGCAACAGCAGGTGGCCAAGATGCGAGCAACTTAGATAAAGTTATTGAAGTAGTTAAAGGCTTGTTGTAATTTTTTTAAGTAATTTTATACTAATTATTTAAAATTAATACTATGGCAAATTACAATGCAAGTTCAAAAGAAGTAGTTAACGCTATCATTAAAATTATAGTAGCACTTTTTGTAATTATTTTACTTTGGATGTTTGGTTATCCAAGATATCGAGTTTGGCAACAAGGTTTAGAGGGCGAAGCAGAACTTAAACGAGCTGAGCAAAATAGAAAAATTGCTGTGCAAGAAGCTGAGGCAAAAAAAGAAGCTGCAAAAAGCTTGGCCGATGCCGAAATTATTCGTGCTGAAGGTGTTGCAAAAGCAAATGCTATAATTGGAAATTCTTTAAAAGGAAACGAAGATTATTTGCGTTATCTATGGATTGATAACTTAGAAAAAAATCCAAATGCAGTAATTTATATTCCTACCGAGGCGGGTTTACCAATTTTAGAAAGTCAGCGTTTAAACAAACTTAAAAATATAGAACCGGCCATAAAATAGCATAATTTTTACCGTAACTAGCCATTGCATTTCTTTATATTCGTTCACAAAAAAAATGAATATGAAGTTTAAATTCCTGTTGTGTTTTATTGTTGCTTTTTTTCAATTAGTAGCACAAGATGCAATAAATTATCAGTTGCCGCCAAAGCAAATGGCTGATTTGTTGTTGGCAAAGCCAACCCCAAGTGTTAGTATTGATAGTAAAGCTAATTGGATGTTGCTTAGCGAACGTAACAGCTATCCAAGTGTTGAGGAATTGGCAATGCCCGAACTTAGAATTGCAGGGTTAAGAATTAATCCCAACAACTACAGTTTAAGCAGGCAAAACTTTATTAATAATTTCACATTACAACTAATTTCTACAAAGAAAAATTTTGTAATTGCTGGCTTGCCAAGTCCTTTGCTTGCAGGTGCTGTAAGTTGGAGTCCAAACGAAACAAAAATTGCATTTACACAAACCAACCAAAAAACAGTTGATTTATATGTAATCGATGTTGCTACACAAAAAGCAACTAAAATAAATAAGCAGCCATTAAATGCTGTTTTAGGTGGCTCTTATACTTGGATGGATGAAAATACCTTAGTGTATAAAGCAGCTGTAAAACCTGCAAGTGCTGCACCACCTAAACCATTAGCTCCAAAAGGTCCAACAGTGCAGCAAAGCTTAGGCAAAGCAGCACCAAATGCAACGTTGCAGGATTTAATTAAAAGTCCTTACGACGAAGATTTGTTCGAATTTTATGCAACAAGCCAATTAGTACAAACTAAAAATGGCGTAGAAACTGTTGTAGCAAAACCTGCTTTGTATAGCAGTTATGTGGCTTCGCCAGATAAGAAATATTGGATGATTCGTACAATACAAAAGCCATTTAGTTATTTGGTAAGTGTTGGTGGTTTTCCTAGTAAAGTTGCTATTCATGATGCTAGTGGTAAGTTTATAAAATTAATTGCCGATTTGCCAAGCACCGAGGTAAAACCAAGTGGATACGATAATGTACAAAATGTTCCAAGAGCTTTTGATTGGCGAGACGATGAACCTGCTACTATTACATGGTGTATGCCTTTGGATAGTGGGTTAATTAAAAAGCCTATGGAGTTTCATGATGCTGTATATACATTGTCTGCTCCATTTTCTGGCGAAGCCAAAGAGCTTTTTAAAACTAAAATGCGTTTTAGAGGCGTACAATGGGGTAACGAAAATTTGGCATTAATACAAGAAGGAAGTCAGTCAAAACAAATGGTAAAAATTAGTCACTTTAACCCAACAACTAATGATGTTAAAGTTTTGTACGAAAAGCCAAGTACCGATGCCTATAGTTTTCCTGGAAACCCAGTAACCACAAAAAATAAATTTGGAAGAGATGTTATTCAAACAACTGATAATGGAACAAAAATTTTAGTAAACAATACTACTGGTTCATCACCTAAAGGCGATTTGCCATTTTTGGCAAAATGGGATATTGCTACAGGTAATAATGAAATTATTTGGCGTTGCCAAGATGGTGCATTCGAATTTGTAACTGAAGTTTTAGACGCTAATAAACTCACTTTATTGGTACGAAAAGAAAATAAAACAACGCCACCAAATTATTTTATAAAAGATTTAATGCTAAAAATTGCCGACAGGCAGTTAACCAATTTTGCTAATCCTTATGCTCTTTTAGATGGTGTAAGTAAAGAGCAAATAAAATACAAACGTGCCGATGGGGTAGATTTAACTGCTACCTTGTATTTGCCAAAAGGTTATAATAAAGAAAAAGATGGGCCTTTGCCTGTATTTATGTGGGCTTATCCTCGTGAGTTTCAAAATGCAGCAGATGCAGCTCAAATAAGAGGAAGTCAAAATAGGTTTACAACAATTAGTTGGGGTTCGCCAATATTTTTTGTAACTCAAGGTTTTGCTGTTTTGGATAATGCCGAAATGCCAATTGTAAGTACAGATGCAAATAAAAAGCCTAACGACGATTTTATTAATCAATTAAAATTAAATGCCGAAGCTGCTATTAATAAAGTTAGCGAAATGGGGGTGGGTGATAAAAATAAAGTAGCTGTTGGTGGCCATAGTTATGGTGCATTTATGACTGCTAATTTATTGGCACACACTAATTTGTTTAAAGCAGGTTTAGCTCGTAGTGGTGCCTATAATAGAACACTTACGCCATTTGGTTTTCAAAACGAAGAACGTACTTATTGGCAAGCTCCACAATTGTATTACGAAATGAGTCCATTTAGTTATGCCAATAAAATTAAAACACCACTCTTGTTAATTCATGGCGATGCTGATAATAATCCTGGAACTTTTCCTATTAACAGTGAAAGATTATATAATGCTATAAAAGGTAATGGAGGAACTGTAAGATATGTGAGTTTGCCATTTGAGTCACACGGTTACAGTGGACGTGAAAATATTTTACACATGCTTTGGGAAATGAATAGTTGGTTAGAGAAATATGTAAAGAAGTAATTGTTTTTTAAACACTAGATAGCATATATTTATCTTTTTAAACGGTTGTTGTTTATAATTGTATTGTAAATGGCAGCCGTTTTATTTGTAAACATGTTAAATTTTTTTATATGAATAATTTAAGTGAAATCTGGAATTTATATAAACCAACTCCTGGTGTTTATGATGAAATGATTGATGAAAATTTAAATATTCGTGCTCCATATAAAAATTTTTTGGAAATTTTGCATTCACTGTCACCAAACGATTTAAGAGCAAAAGATGCCTTGGCAAGCGAGTTATTTATGAATCAGGGTATTACGTTTACAGTATATAGCGATAATAAAGGCATAGAGCGTATTTTTCCTTTCGATGTCATTCCAAGAATAATAACCAATAGTGAATGGCAGCAAATTGAAAAAGGAATTCAACAAAGATTAAAAGCTTTGAACCTGTTTTTAAAAGACATTTACAACGAGCAACAAATCATTAAAGATGGTATTATTCCTGCCAATTTAATTGCAAGTTGTGAGCATTATACTCGAGAAGTTCAGGGCATAAAAGTTCCTCATGATGTTTATGTACACATAAGTGGTATTGATTTAATTCGTGGCGGAGATGGTAAATTTTATATTTTGGAGGATAATTTACGAACTCCAAGTGGTGTAAGTTATATGCTCGAAAATCGTGAGGTTACAAAGCGATTGTTTCCAAGTTTATTAGCTACAAATCAAACCAAAATGATAAATAATTATCCTTTGGTTTTACATCAAATTTTATTGCAATTGGCTCCGCAGCAACTAAGTAATCCAAACGTAGTTTTACTTACGCCAGGTGTTTTTAATAGTGCTTATTACGAGCATACTTTTTTGGCACGAAGTATGGGTATTGAGTTAGTAGAAGGTAGAGATTTGGTTGTAGATAATCATAAGGTTTACGCAAAAACCACAAATGGCTTAAAACAAGTACATGTAATTTATAGAAGACTAGATGATGATTATCTTGATCCATTGGTTTTTAATCCAAATAGTGTGCTAGGTGTGCCAGGCCTTATGGCAGCTTATAGAAAAGGCAATGTGGCTATTGTAAATGCTGTTGGCAATGGAGTTGCAGATGATAAAGCTGTTTATAAATATGTACCAGATATGATAAAATACTATTTAAACGAACAAGCTATTTTACCCAATATTCCAACTTACGAACTTAGCTATCCCGATCAAAGAGAACATGTCATTAAAAATATTACTTCAATGGTGGTTAAAAAAACCAATCAAAGTGGAGGCTATGGAATGCTTATGGGCAATGCAGCTAGTGAAAAAGAAATTGAAAGTTTTGTTTTAAAAATAAACGAGGACCCTCGCAGTTTTATTGCTCAGCCAATTATACAATTAAGTACAGTTCCTTGTTTTATTGATGGAAAATTACAGCCACGACATGTTGATTTAAGACCCTATGCTTTGTGTGGACCTAATGGCGTGCAAATTGTGCCAGGAGGTTTAACTAGGGTGGCTCTTAAAGAAGGGAGCTTGGTAGTAAATTCATCGCAAGGAGGTGGTAGTAAAGACACTTGGGTAATTGATTTTGAACAGTAATTAGTCAAAGAAGTCATTAGTCAGAAAGTCATTGTTCAGAAAGTAATAGATTAATTCATCAATCAACAAATCATCAATCATCAATCAACAAATCAAAAATAATCATGCTTAGTAGAATTGCAGATTCATTATTTTGGACAAATCGATACATGGAGCGAGCCGAAAATTTGGTTCGTTATACCATGATAAATTATATACTAATATTAGATAAAGGTGTAAACAATAATCAAAATTGGATGCCAGTTTTGGAATTGTTTTCTGCAAACTCACCTGCTTATTTAAACGAAATTAAACACGATACACCAACAGCATTGCACGAACTAATTACTAATACTCAAAATATAAATTCGCTTAAAAATATTGTTGCTAAAGCAAGAGAAAATGCTCGAGGTGTTCAAGATCACATTACAAAAGAGGTTTGGGAGCAAGTAAATCAGCTATATCATTATCTTAACCAAAACGATTTGCCTAGTAATTGGAGTAATGCAAATGCTTTGGAAATTTTAAATATTCTTACAAAAGAAATTACAGTATTTATTGGTGTTACCGATGCAACTATGCCACGAAATAAAGGCTGGAACTTTATGAATATTGGTAAGTATTTAGAACGAGCTTTAATTACCATTGAAGTTGCTAATAGTTTTTTTAAGCCCCTAGAATATAATGTAGATGCAGATACTGATATTTTATATTGGAAGCCTATGCTACTTGCTTTGAGTGGGTATGAATTACATTTAAAAACTTATCGAGGAACAAATATTACAAAAAATGCCCTGCATCAGATTGCATTTAATAAACACTTTACAAGAAGCCTGATGTATACTTTAATACGAATTGAAAAGTATCTAAAAGATATAATACCTGTTGACGATACTGCTGAACTAACTTCAATTAAAAAGCAATTTGGCAGACTAATTAATAGCATTGAATTTGCCGATGAAGACAAACTTAATAAGCATATTTTGCAACTGTTTTTAAGCGATACACGCTTTGCAATTAATGAGTTTAATCAAAAACTTACACAACAATTTTTTTCGTACACATAACTAATTATAATGCCCATTTTTAAAATACATCACATCACAAAATATCAGTATAATCAACTAGTAAAAGAAAGCTGTAATCAGTTAAAAATTTATCCCTTTCAACATACTAGTCAAGAAATTTTATTTCATGAATTACAAATAACTCATCAGCCTCAAATTTTTGAATTTGATGATTATTGGGGCAATAAAGTTGGGTTTTTTAATGTGTTGCACCCACATCAAGAAATGATAATAGAAAGTAAACTAACCATTAGAACTACAAGTTTAGAAACACTGAATATTAGTAATCAAAGTTTTTGGAATGATTTGCATAATGCTAAACAAAACAATTTTAAGTTATTAGAATTATCAATGCCAGATACGATTAATAATCAATTGCTTATTGATGAAATAATTGAAAAATTGCAAGTAAAAAATTTGTCAATTAGTGAGGTTGTGCAAGCAGCTTCTACTTATGTTTTTAATCATTTTAAATACATAAAAGGCATTACAACTGTAGAAACAACTATTGATGAAATTATGCAACACCAATCAGGTGTATGTCAAGATTTTGCACATGTTTTATTACAAATTTTGCGTACCATGCAAATTCCATGTAGGTATGTGAGTGGTTATATTTGCCCTAATAAAAATGGCTTAAGGGGTGAGGGTGCTACACATGCATGGATAGAAGCTTATATTCCAAATTTTGGTTGGGCAGGTATTGACCCAACCAACAATGTTTGGGTTACTAACAATCATGTAATACTTGCTGTTGGTAAAAACTTTAATGATTGTACCCCAATAAAAGGAACATTCAAAGGATTGGCCAAACAAAAACTTAGTGTATTTGTAAGTGTTGGCTATGAAGATGGAAATTGTTTTGAAGAGATTAATAGTGTTGTGCTAGATACAGATAATACGCCAACTGTAGAAAAGTTCGACTACACTGAGGCACAGCAGCAACAACAGTAATTCTACAAAAAGTTATAGTTGTTCCTGAACAAAGGTTTTGCAATAATCTTTGATTAGTTGTCTAACAGCTTTAAACTCCTTCATAATTTCTTCTTCAGTCCCTGTTGCTTTTGCAGGGTCGGGAAAGTTGTAATGAAATTTCTTGGCATTTGTAGGAAAGTATGGGCAACGCTCTTTTGCATTGTCACAAACTGTTATCACATAATCAAATGCTACCCCTATATATTCATTAATGTTGTTTGATGTATGGTTAGAAATATCTATTCCATCATCAGCCATAGTAGCAATAGCTTTAGGATTTACACCATGCGTTTCAACGCCAGCACTGAATACTTTTACTTCTTTACCTTTTGTAAAGTGCTCTAAATAGCCATGGGCAATTTGGCTTCTACAGCTGTTGCCTGTGCATAGTACTAAAATATTTTTTGTCATAATTATATAAATGTTTAAATGAGTTTACTTCTTCGTTCAAATAGTAAATTGTCTTTCCATATTCCATTTATTAATCCAATTTTTTCGCGAATTCCTACCATTCTAAATCCAGCTTTTTCGTGCACTTTTATACTTGCTTTATTCTCAGGGAAAATACTCGATTGTAGCGTCCAAATTCCATGCTTTTCACTTTCTACAATTTGTTGTTGTAAAAGTTTACTTGCAATGCCTTTGTTCCAATAATTTTCATGTATGTAAATGCTTATTTCTGCAACACCTTTGTAAACTAATCTGTTTGAAACAGGAGCAAGCGAACACCAACCAACAAGTTTTTGATTATCAAACATTCCAATTCTTCCAATTTGTAAGTGGTTGCTATTCCAACTTTCCCAAGTTGGCAAATCTGTTTGAAAAGTAGCAATTCCAGTATTTATGCCTTGTAAATAAATGTGGCATAAATCATTAAAATTTTCTTGGTTAAAATAATCAATGTTCATATTAGCAACAGGCACTATTTGGTGTACAACAAGATTGCTTGTTTTGTATGGAATTTTCAATAACAGGAATACCACATTTTTCTTGTGCTAAACAGTTGGTTTGTTTAGGTACTAGCGTAAAAATTCCATGCTCAAAATCAATCCCATATTTTCCTATGGTATCGTTTTGATATTCAACTTCAATTTCATCGTCTTCAATAAGTAGTTTTTCAATCGAAAGATCAATGATGGATAATAGTTTATTAGGTTCAATTTTATGCCATGTATCAACGCTTTCCCAAAGTTGCATAGTTACAAGTTTTTCTTGCCTTATAGTTCCACCACAATCAATAAATCTTTTGTTAATATGTCCTACTTCTGTTATATGAAAATGAGATGGTACAGTTTTACCATTTGGCAAACTAAAATTTACTTCTGAAACAGTTTTAAGCAAATGTTTAAATGTTGATAATTGCATATTTTTTTATTTTTAAAATTTTTAACAGCATCGTGTAGCTTTAATTTGGGTGGTGATATTTTTTAAATAACTCATTAGCGTATCAATTGTATTTTCATTAATGCAATAGCAAATTGCGTTTCCTTCGATGTTGCCTTTAATAATGTTAGCACTTTTTAGTTCTTTTAAATGTTGCGAAACAGTAGCTTGTGCAAGTGGCAATTCGTTTACAATATCGCCACAAATACAAGTATTTGTTTTAAGTAAATACTCAACTATAGCAATTCTTGCAGGATGTGCTAAAGATTTCATGAGTGTTGCTATTTCGTTTTGATGTTGCGTAAAATGTTCTGCTTTTGATGCTCCCATGTTTAAATTATAATATTGCAATATTACGATAAACATTTTTTATCAACCAAATTTTTTTTATTCAAGTTTTTTTTACGATGATTTAAATACAATTTTTCTTATCGATTTGTGTTTATTATAAGCTTTGTACAATTTGTAGAATAAAAAATAGAGATGACCATGCACAAGCAATAATTACTTAGTATAATACACTAAATATTTAGGATATTTTTTAACAGAATTTGAAATATTAAAAGAAGGTGGAGATTTTATTTTCCTTTACCTGAAATAATGATTCTTAAAGTGTGAATCATTATTTTAAAATCTAATAAAAGCGATGCATTTTCAATATAAATTAAATCGTATTGCATTCGTTCAATCATTTCATCTACATTTTCGGCATAGCCAAATTGAACCATTCCCCAACTTGTTAAACCTGGTTTTACCTTGTGTAAATAAGCATAGTATGGAGTGCGTTGTTGTATAAGATCGATAAAGAATTTTCTTTCGGGCCTAGGGCCAACAATACACATATCGCCTTTTAAAATATTATATAGCTGAGGCAGTTCGTCCAATCTCCATTTACGCATTATTTTCCCCCATTTAGTGATACGATTATCATGATCACTACTTAATAATGGCTCGTTAGTTTCGGCATTTTCAATCATGCTTCTAAACTTATAAATAGTAAATGCTCTACCTTTTAATCCAATTCTTTCTTGAGTATAAAAAATATTTCCTTTAGAGGATAATTTAGTTTTTATGGCGATGATTAAAAGAAAAGGACTTAAAATTATTAGGGAGCAAAGCGAAAAAACAACATCTATTAATCTTTTTATGTTATGTTGCCAATGCTCCATAGGGCTTGTATCTAAATCAATCAATGTGGCTCCTAAAACATTACTAGTTTTTACAGATCCTGAAATAATATCTACTACACTTGGTACAATTTTTATTTCTACATCTTTAAGAGCAAGTTGGGTAATTATATCTTCTGTAATTTTTTTAAATTCTTTAGGTAAAGCAATAACAATGATGTTAATATTGTGTTTTGCAATAATTTCTGAAAGTTGATTAAGTGTGCCAATAATAGTACCAACACTGTTGTGTTGGATGGATTCAACTTCAATAAATCCTAAAATTTTATAGCCTAAGTAGTTATAGTTTTTTGCAATTTCTTTTGAAATTTTTTTTGCTTCAATGCCTGTACCAATAATTGCTGTATTAAAATATATTTTGTGGTGTACAATGAGTTTTTTTACATAGATTAAAATTATCCATCTTCCCAAAAAAAATAAACTAGCAGTGCAGATATAAAGTAATAATAAAGTGGAATAATGCTCTACATCGGCAATAATTTTTTTACTAAATAGTAAATAAATAAAGATTAGAGTGCAACCGAAGCCTGTAAAAAGTACAGTGCTAGAGAGCTCGCTTAGTCTAGATTTTTTATGTATGGGTAAACTGTAAGTACCAAGAATTAGAAATAAAGCAAGCCAAAAAAAAGGCACAATAAAAACTGTTTGAACAAATCCAAAATCAATGTTTAAGCAATTATTACAACAAATGCTATACAATAGCCAACTAGCACAAGCCATGATGTAATCTATGGCTACATACCACGATATGTGAATGCTTTTTGGCACTAATTAAACTTATTGTACTATGGTGTTTTTACCAATTTTTTGTAGAATTTGATGTGCAACTTCCATGGCAAGATAACCATCAATTTCTGTAACAGCAGTTTGAGTATTGTTGTTGATGCTGTGAACAAAACTTTGCAATTCTTCTTTAATGGCATTATTAGCTTCAATAGATGGATTAGTAACAGCGATAGTTTTTTTGCCATTATTGGTTTCTACATCAAACGAAAATGCATTTACATCTTCGGGTTGTTTTATTTTAATTACTTCGGCTTTTTTGTCTAAAAAATCAATACCTATATAAGCATCTTTTTGAAAAATTCTCATTTTACGCATTTTTTTCATGCTAATTCTACTGCTAGTAAGATTGGCCACACATCCATTATTAAACTCAATTCTAACATTTGCAATGTCAGGTGTATCTGTCATAACTGCAACACCACTTGCATGAATTGCTTTTACTGAGCTTTTTACAAGGCTTAGAATGATATCAATATCGTGAATCATTAAATCTAAAATTACACTTACTTCTGTACCTCTTGGGTTAAATTGTGCTAAACGATGCACTTCAATAAACATTGGATTAAGAGGCATTTGTTTAATTGCCAAGTAAGCAGGATTAAAACGTTCAACATGTCCAACTTGCATTTTTACTCCAGCTTCATTTATCATAGAAACTAAACGTTTAGCTTCATCCATAGTGTGTGCTAAAGGTTTTTCTACAAAAACGTGTTTGCCTTTTCGAATGGCTTCCATACAAAGTGCATAATGTTCATTTGTAGGAACTACAATGTCAACAATATCAACATTTGATATTAGTTTTTCGGCAGTTTCGTAACGTTCAATTCCATACTCTTTTGCTACTTTTTTGGCATTGTCATCATCAATATCAACAAATCCAACTAAGGTTATGCCTTCAATTTCTTTCCAATTGTTTAAATGAAATTTTCCTAAATGACCTGCACCTATTACGCCTACTTTCAACATAAAAAAATAATTATAGTTGGCAAATGTAACATAAAAAAAATCCTCTGAATTTTAAATAATACACATTAAATACTACAAAAAGTTTGGTAATAAAAATCCTAAGCTTAAACAAGCAATTACTATAAAAGGGGCTGCAACTTTGGTAAATTGTAAGCAACCAAATGTTCCAAAAACTATTAATAAATCTATTACAATAGTTGAACCATTGGTTATTTGATTAAAAATTAAATCTTTAAGCAAATAAAAAATAGACCCTACCATTATACCCACAATAACAGCATTTATGCCTTCTAATGATCTATAAATTACTGCATATTTTTTTAAATTATGCCAAATAGGATAAAAGAAAAGTACCAGCAAGGCACTAGGTAAAAATATACCAATTGTACCTAAAATACAGCCTAGTGTTTGTAGCCATTTACTATCTGTTGGTTGCATAAGCATGCCACCTGTATACGAACTAATACTAAAAACTGGCCCAGGAATTGCCCTAACCATTCCATAGCCTGTAAGAAAATCTTCTTTATCCATTTTTAATACATCACGTTCTGTATTACTTGGGCGTACAACATATTGCTCATACATTAAAGGCAACAGTACATCACCACCACCAAAAACTAAGCTCCCGAATCTATAATTATTTTCAAAGAGGTTAAGTGGCTTTTTGCTGCTCCAATTGTTGTTGGTAGCTGTTTCACTAAAATAACCTGCTAATACAAATAAGCCTAGAAAAATGAAAATGTTACCCCATTTAATTTTTTTTGGTGTTTCTCCAATTTGAGGAATACGCTTGTTGCTAAAATTTGTAGCTACACTTGCAGTAAGAATAAGTGCAGGAAAAACCCAAGGTGAAGTAAAAAATAAAAAAGTTGCAATAGCACCTATCCATAAAATTACATATGTGATGGTATTTTTAATACTTATTTTAAACATTCTAAATGCTGTATATATTATAAAACCAATGGCCATTGGTTGTATAAAACGAAACGCACCTAAAGAAATGTGATTATTTTTTAGATAATGAATTAAAAAAGAAAAACCACCCATAATAACACTTGCTGGCGTAATCCAAATAATTAATGTAATGATGGCTAAAGGAATGCCTCCTCGTTTATAACCAATTAGCATTAAGGTTTGGGTTGAAGATGCACCAGGAAGCATATTGCAAAAGCTAGTAAAATCTAAAAGTTCTTTTTCTGTAACATCTCTGCGTTTGTGCACAAAGCTTTTGAGCATCATTCCATAATGACCATTTGGCCCACCAAAGGCTGTAATACTATACAGTAAAACTTGTTGTAAAAACGGAATATGACGAATCAAAACCATAGGCTTTAAAACAATCGAAATTTTAGTGCCATAAAGAAAAGGATTTTTTGTATTGGGATAATAAAAAAGAGGCTGCTTCAAAAAAATTGAAACAGCCTCTTTTAAAAGAAAATTTAATAAAACTACTATTGATTAGGAGTCATTAAACTATTGTATAATAATTCTGATGCAGGTATTGGCCATACATAAGGTACTGTTGTAGGTAATACAGCAGCAACGCTACTTTTTGCAGGAAAGGCAATGTTTTGACGTAAAATATCTAAACTTCTTAAGCCCTCACCTAAAAACTCTATTCTTCTTTCGTTTAAAATAGCAGTGATTAAATCAGCGTTTGTTAAAGGTGCTAATGTTACACCAGCATCGCTACGTTGACGAACTGCATTTAACAAAGCTAAAGCACGTGCATCTACACCAGTTGTATTAGTACGTGCTAAAGCTTCAGCTAAATTAAGCATTACTTCAGCATATCTAATTACAGGAACATAGTTGTCGTTATCTGAATTAAATTTAGAATATCTAAATGGAGCAGTAGTATTTACCACTAAAGCTCTACGAGCATCAGCAGTTCTCCAACCAACATCTGCTAAAATGCCAGAAGGATTTAATGCAAACTCAGCATTTTGGTAACTTGCCATACCGTTTTGAGTACCTGGTGCATTTAAAACTGTCATTGGAAAACTAAAAATACTTTCAGTAGTATTATATGTTCTAAATGTAGTCAAGAAAGTTGCATTTAATCTATGGGCAACTCCACTAGGGGCTACAAAAGGTGCAGAAGCTGGAACTAGTTTGTTAGCTTCTATAATTACACTATCCCAACGACCAACATGCATAAATACACGAGTTTTTAAAGCAATAGCTGCATTACGATGTGCACGAACTGTGTTGCTATCGTTTGTACCCATGTAGCTTAATGGTAAGTTAGCTTCTGCAAAATGTAAATCGTTAATAATTGCACGATAAACTTCTGCAACTGTTGCTCTTTTTAAAGCTGCACCAGCATTACTTGTATTAGCCACTAAACGTAAAGGAATACCTTCACTTGCACCATTATCTGCATTAAAAGGACGACGACCATAGAAATTTAGTAAGTGAAAATGTGCTAAAGCACGGCAAAATCTTGCCTCAGCTCTAAATCTATTTGCTAAACTAGCACTTACAACAGTTGGGTTTGCATCTAAACCAGCAATTAAAACATTTGCTCTGTTAATTGCAGAATAACCAGCATTCCATTGATTTTCTACTTGGTTGTCAGTTGAAATTAGAGAGAAGTTCCAAACCCCTAAAGCAGTAACGCCATTACCTGTTACATTAACCCAATCTTCACCTCTAACATCGTGGTAGGTGTTAGTACGACCACCTAAAAAGTTTCCATTTTTCATTCCACCATATACACCAAATACTTGTTGCATAATACGATCTGGTGTAGAAAATGCACTAGCATCGCTCAATACTGTTTGAGGTACTGGGCTTAAAGATTCTTTGCGGCACGAGCTGAACATAGTTACTGTAGCAGCCATTGCAACAAAGATTGTTTTTTTATTTAAATATTTCATTTGTTAATTTTTTAAAGTTCAAAATTTAGAAACCTACATTAATACCAACTGTAACTGTACGTGCTTGACCAATTGTATTTCTGTCTACACTTGGAGTTAAAGCAGCTGCACCATTTGAAGAAATTTCTGGGTCTGCACCAGGGTATTTAGTAATGATGAATGGATTAAATGCTTGTACATAAAAACGTGCTGAACTTATTTTTACTTTTTCCATAATTTTTGTTGGAACAGTGTAACCAAAAGTTAAAGAACGACATCTTACAAAATCGCCATTGAACAAATTGGCTGTCATTGGTAGTGCACTACCGTTTGAAATATTATCATTAAATACAATTCTAGGAACCGTGCTGATATCACCTGGTTTTCTCCATCTATTTAAAACTTCTGTTGAATTGTTCCAGAAACGTTGGTCTAATAAACCAGCTCTACTTCCAAAATAAACATCATTACCAAAGCTAAAATACATGTCAATACCAAAGTCAAATTCTTTCCAGCTTACATTACTTTGGAAACCACCAAATAAAGTAGGCAAAGCATTTCCTGCAATTATACCATCTCTTGAAAGGTCAATAGCTGGTGCCACTAAGCCATTATCTCTAAATGTCCATCTACTTGCAGCAACAGGGTTAGAAAAGTCAAATAAAACTTCTCTTCCGGCAGCATTAACTAAAATTCTTCTACCTGTTGCAGGGTCAACACCATTGCTTTTTACTAAGAAGAAAGTACCAATTGAGTTACCTGGACGAGTAATATTTGTACGCTCTAAACCTGTAATACCTACTATTTCTGGTACACCAGGAGCTAATGATGTTACTTCGTTTTTAAGTGTTGCAAAATTGAAACCAACACTCCATCTAAAGTCTTTTTTATCGATTATTCTAGCATTAATTCCTAACTCAATACCACTATTTGTCATGTTAGCAGCATTAGCTTGAATTGTATTTCCAGGAATACCCATTGAGCCAGGAGTTGGAACATCAATAATCAAATCACTAAGCTTAGTATTGTAATATCCAAATTCAACGCTAACTCTTCCTTTTAATGTGGTGAAGTTTAAACCAAAGTCTAACTTCTCACTTTTTTCCCATTGTAAATTATTGTTACCTGCTTGGTTAAAGAATAATGTTGGATTACCTAAACCATATTGTGCTGAGCTAAAAGTACTTAAAGAAGCAAAGTTTCCTACAGCAGAAACGCTTCCTATTTTACCATAGCTACCACGTAATTTTACGTTATCAAAAATTTTGCTGATGCCACTATTTTTCCAAAAACCTTCTTCAGAAATTGAATAACCTACACTAGCACCATAGAAAGTTCCCCATTTTTTACCTTCTGCAAAAGCTGAGTAACCATCTCTACGAGCATTTACACTTAAATAGTATTTGTTTTTGTAGTTATAGTTTACTCTACCAAAGAAAGATAACAAATAGTTTTCTGTAATTAAGTTACCTACTGGATTATTGTTTGTAGTGAAATTGCCTTGATATTCATTAAAGAAATTATCTGCTAAAGCTTGACGGCTTGCTCCCCAACGATTGTTGTAGAATTTATTTTCTTCATGACCAGCCAAAATTGTAAAATTATGTCTGTTGTTGTCTAAAGAAAAGTCGTAAGTTAACGTATTTTGAAAGTTTGTAAAATTTTGTTTGCTTACAATGTTAAATGCTAAACCATCATCTGTTGTTGCAGTTGTTTGTATACCATCACCATGTAAAGCATTGTAAAAAGTTTTATCTTCTACAGTTTGATAATTTGCACCATAGGTACTTCTGTAATATAAACCTTTTGCAAGTTTTAATTCTAAATTTACATTAGCTACTAATTGATCTAATTCAGATGAAATAATATTTAAATCTCTAATCATAACAGGGTTAACAAAACCAGAGTTAGTTAGGTTATTGTTTCTTCCAATTTGATTAAAGCTATTTCTTTGTACAGGATCGTCAATGCCAATAATATTGTAACGTCCATCAGCAGCATAAGGTGAAACGTTAGGGGCTGTTACAAATGCTAAACGAGCTGAACCAGCAGTACCAAATGCTCCACCAGGTAAAGAACCTGTGCTTGGAGAAAATGTTGTTCCTCTACTAAAATTGAAATTACCACCAATTTTTAAGTAGTTGTTTACTTTATTTTCAATATTCATACGCATTTGCATACGTTCGAATGTATTGGTTTGTAAAATACCCTCTTGTTTATTGTAGTTGGTGCTGAAAAAATATTTAGTATTTTCATTACCACCACTAACGCTTACATTGTGGTTTTGTTGAATCCCTGTTTGATAAATATGATCAGCCCATCTTGTATCAACTGGTTTACCATTCATGGTGCTTGCAAAAAATAATGGAGCACCAGCTGGTTGACCACTACTATTTACATTGGCCTGATTTAAATTTACTAATGCTTCATTTTTAGTTGCTATATATTGATCGGCGTTTAATACTTCAAAAATATTAAAGGCTTTTGTCCAACCATAGCTAAAATCATAGCTAACTTTTGCTTTTCCGTTTTTACCTTTTTTTGTAGTAATGATCATTACACCGTTAGTAGCTCTACTACCATAAATTGCGGTTGCAGAAGCATCTTTCAAAATTTGAATGTCTTCAATATCACCTGGATTTAAAGTTCCTAATGCATTATTAGCAGATAGGTTAGTTGATGCATCACCTTGTAATGCAGGAACTCCATCAATAATAATTAATGGTTGGGAGCTACCTGATATAGAATTTATACCACGTACTCTTATAACTGCAGGGTTATTAAGTACACCATTTGGCAAACTTACGTTTACACCAACAGCTTTACCACTTAATGCTTGGTCGAAGCTTTGAACAGGAATGTCTTTGATATTATCACCCTTAATAGAGGCGATACTACCAGTTACATCTTTTTTCTTTTGAGTACCATATCCCACTAAAACTACCTCGCCTAATGATTTATCTTCAGTTTTTAGCGAAATAGAAACATTGCTTGATGTTCCTAAGGCAGCAGTGTAATCTTCAAATCCAATAGAGCTGAAGGTTAATTTTTTAACTGTGGTTGGCACAGTTAATGAATAGTTTCCGCCATTATCGGTGATAGTTTTTTTATCGGAACCTACAGCTTTTACTGTAACGCCCGAAACTCCAACACCTTTCTCGTCAGTTACTTTTCCAGTAACTGTACGATTTTGAGCAGAAACACTTGAAACTAGAAGCATCATAGCTCCTAAGAAACTCAGAAATTTTCTCATGTTTTATAAATTTTTAGATTTCAAATAAAAATGAAACACCAAAAAAGCTGCATCTCCCAACTTATTTTCCCTTTTCAGTAAATCCCGGTTTTTCAATTCTTAAAGCCTATTAGCCATTTACCCATACTTTTGACCAATCATAATAATTTAAAAAATGTTTGCCAATAAAACTATTTTTATAACTGGTGCAACAAGAGGTATCGGTAAAGCCATTGCTTTAAAACTGGCTAAGGAAGGTGCTAATATTGTTATAGCTGCCAAAAGTGTAGAGGAAAATCCCAAGCTAGGAGGTACAATTTTTACTGCAGCTCAAGAAATAGAAGCTGCAGGCGGAAAAGCATTACCATTGCAAGTTGACATTAGATTCGAGGAACAAATAAAAGCGGCTGTGCAAAAAGCTGCAGAGCATTTTGGCGGAATTGACGTATTAATTAATAATGCCTCAGCTATTCAACTTACTGGTACTTTGCAAACAGATGCCAAAAAGTTCGATTTAATGCACGACATAAATGTACGAGGCACATTTTTAATGACACAAGCTTGTTTGCCATATCTACAAAAAAGTAGCCATGCACACATTCTTACTTTATCGCCTCCTATCAATTTAATAAATAAATGGATGTCGCCACACATTGCTTATACCTTGAGTAAATTTAATATGAGTATGATGGCATTGGCATGGGCTGGCGAATTTAAAAACGATAATATTGCTAGTAATGCATTATGGCCAAAAACCACTATTGATACAGCTGCAGTAAGAAATTTATTAGGTGGTGAAGCCTTGGCTAAAATGAGTAGAACGGTTGATATTATTGCTGATGCAGCTTATTATATACTTAGCAAAAAAAATCTGGAGTATACAGGTAATACATTCATTGATGAAGATGTATTGGCTAAAGAAGGAATTACCGATTTAAGTAATTATAGCGTTGTTCCGGGGGCAACTTTATTTCAAGATTTATTTGTGTAAATTTTTTAATTATTATGCAGCATCATAATTGCTTGAATTGCAACAAGCCATTTACAGAAAGTGAGCTTTTTTGCAGTTCTTGTGGTCAGCGAACAACAACGCATAGATTTTCCTTAAGAAGCCTATTTACGCACGATTTTATTCATGCAGTTTTTCATTTAGATAAAGGCTTTTTTGGTACGCTAAAAAACTTGTTTTTGCAACCGGGTACCGTTGTTAAGGAATTTTTAGAGGGTAAGCGGGTAAAGTATTTTAATTACTTTACTATGATTCTAATACTCATTACCGTAGGTCATTTTTTGCAAAAGTATAGTCCAATTAAGTTGGTAGATTTAATGACTGCCTCTACAGTTTCTAATAAAACGAATAATAAGCCATTTGCAATAGATACAGTAAAGTTAATGGGCAAAAATGCTGGTTTTGACTCACAACAGTTGATTGTTCTGAACCAAAAAATTGATTCCCTAAAAAAAAGAAGATCTAATATAATTAAATTCGAGAAGGACATTGCAAAAGAGCAAGAGAAAATTTTTAATGGTTTTGAAAGGTTTACAAAAGAAAATCCTAAGCTGTTTTATTTGATTTTAATTCCGATTTATACTTTCTTCACTTTAATTTGGTTTTATAAATCAAAGCTCAATTTTTCTGAACAGTTAATCACCAATATTTATAAAACTTGTGGCGATATAGTTATTGGAATATTATTTTCTATTGGATTATATATTTATCCAAAAATTAGTTTCTGGACAATAGTTTATCCTTTTTCATCTTTATTGCTCATTGCATATTCAACTTGGTTTTATCAAAACTTTTTTAAACATTATTATAAAGATGCAGGTATAGTTTTTCTTAAAAGCTTGGCTGCAGTGCTATGTGTTCAGCTGTTTATTGGCATAATTGCAGCTATTTTTATGTTTATTGCAGGATATAATCTTGGGTTAAAACAAACTAAAATTAAAGAGTTTCCTTCTACAACATCTTCACAAAAAGACACGTTCAATCCTAAAAAATAATAAATTTGGATGGCATAGGCAGCTTTGACGTATAGTTTGGTATCAAAGTTGTATCATTTATGTCAAAAAATTTGTGAGTGAACATGATATGATAAAGGGCTGTATAAGCCAAAAAGTGCAATGCCAAAAAGCTTTGTTCAATACTTATGCCCCAAAATTTATGACTGTATGTTTAAGATATGCAGTAGACACTATGGAAGCCGAAGATTTTTTACAAGAAGGCTTTGTGAGAATTTTCAATAATTTACATCAATTTAAATTTGAAGGAAGTTTTGAAGGTTGGATGCGTAGAATAGTGGTTAACGTTTGCTTAAAAAAGCTTCAGAAAAAGAAAATTATTTTCAACGAAATTAGCGAAGAGTATGCTACTATGCCAATTATTGATGCTAATGCTTATGCACATCTTGGCGAAAATGATTTACTAAAGCTTATTAATAATTTACCAGAAGGTTATAGAATTGTTTTTAATTTAAATGTAATTGAAGGATATAGCCATGAAGAAATAGCAAAAATGTTGAACGTGCAACCTAGTACAAGCAGAAGCCAATTGGTGAAAGCAAGAAAAATGTTGCAACAACAAATTTTAGAATTACAAAAAGTAGCAGTTTAAATATGACAGATAAATTATTCGATACTTTTATACAGCAAAAGCTGTACCATAAAGAAAGCAGTGTGCCTGCTGATTTGTGGGATAAAATTGCTGCTGAAAAAAATAAAAAAAGAGGTTTTTTTTGGTGGAAAAATCCCAAAATTTATCTACCAATTTTAACAGGTATAGTAATACTTACTGCTATAACTATTTCATCAAAATTTAGTAACACTGAAAGTAAAGTTTTGGTGATAAATAATAAAAATGTATCAGAAGGTAATAAAGCTAATGAGTCAAATTTTGCAACGCAGCAATTAAAATATAACGAAAACGATAATATTAATAATCCAACATCCAACATTAAAATCAATACTGATAATAAAACACTTAACCCATCTGTACAAACTAAAAACTCTTATACAAAATCTGTAAAAAAAACTGTTTCAAATAATGCTGTTGTAAGCATAGAAAATAGAAAGAATGCAGTAAAAGAAATTAAAGAAAAATCTTCGGATAACTTTAATCAATCTAATGGAATATCATTACTAAATACATCAACATCTTTTAATAACGATGCAAGTAACCTAGATTATAAAAACTATGTGCGTAAATCAAAAAATGCAGCTAACACTTTTGCAAAAATTGGTTTTAATTATGAAGAGGCTTTACAACAAAATAATGCCACTGCAAATAATATCGATCTTCAGTTTTTAACAAAATCTGGTAAGCAATTGTTCTCAGCTAATACAGCACCTCCAATTATTAATTTAAGAAAAATTTTTGGATTAGACGATTGCCCAACCGCAAATGGACACCAAAGAAATGATTGGTATTTAGAAGGTTATGGCAGTATTGATTATACCTCGAAAAGAGTAGAAAATATAAGTACCACAGATGCTTACTTAGCAAAAAAAGATAGTGCCGAAAAGATGAAAGGTGGATTTACACTTGGTGTAAGAATTAGTAAATCTCTCTCAGACAATATGCTTTTTAAAACAGGTTTTCAGTTTAACCAAATGTTTGAGCAGTTTAAGTTGTCTGTTGAGAATGAACGACGAATTACAACAACTATCATTACAAGAACCTTGATAAGAACAGGTTTACCCGATACTACAATAAGTGATACTACAAGCTTAATTCAAATTGGATATCGTACACAACAAAATACTAATTTGTACAGAAGCATCGAGTTGCCACTTTTGTTAAGCTACGAATTTGGTAAACCTGATAGCAAATTTAGTTTTGCGTTAACTGCAGGTGCTATTATAAACTTAACTACTTGGAACAAAGGCAATACAATTAATGAATTAAATCAAATTGTATCTATTAACTCTAAGCCACCACAAACAAGTTTTTATAGAAATCAAATTGGTTTAAGTGCATATCTAAGTGCAAGTGTTATAAAACAAGTTAATAATAAATGGGCATTTTTTGCAGAACCATATCTAAGATATTCGCTTGGAAAAAATAATTTGGCATCAGGATTTGTTCAGCAATTTGATGCAATAGGCATAAACTTCGGAACAAGATTAAAAATAAATCGATAAATATTAAAATATTCAGTTAAAAGCATCAACCTTATTAAAGCTAGTATCATTTAAAGTAATAAGCATACCCCAACTTATGAAGAAATTAGTTTCTATAATATTAATACCATTTTTGCTAGCAAGTTGCTACGATACTCCTATAGATAATTTTAACCTATATCCTGGATTAGAATTAAATGATGTTACATGGAGCAACGATCCTATAGACTTATCCAAAACAAGTGCATTAATAAATAATTTAGTGCTAGATACAAAGTCGATACAATTTAACTCAAACAATGGTGCTACTTGGAATTTGAATGATAAAACACAAATCATTTTACCCCCAAACAGTTATTTAAATACAGCAGGAGCTACATTTAATGGACTTGTAATTGCTGATGTTGTTGTACTAAGTAAAAAAGGAGATTATGTACGAAACTTATTGCCAAGTATAACAGCTTCGTCTATTGTGGAATATGGAACTAATAGCTTTTTTATTAATTTAAGAAGCAACACTATTTCAGAAGTTAAGCTATCAACAGGCAATTTTATAACTATTAATTTTAAAGATACTGTTGCTCAATCTTCTCAAGTTTTAGCATTTTCAGAAACTATTGTACCACTAAATAATAATAATCCTGTACAGTGGTTTGTAAATAACTCGAACCTAAATGGAAGCTTACAACTTAATTATAATTTACCACTTACAACTTTTGGTTCTAAAAAAGGGTTTGAACTTAAAACTAATAAAACAGGTTTAAATATTGCCACTGCAAAATCATATACTCCACCGTCAACAACTAGTAGGGTAGATATTGTAATGCCAGCAAATTTTACCAACAAAAACACTATTGTATTTGCCGTATTTGATAATAAAAATATTGTATTACGCCTTACTCCAGATCCAGTAAACAAAAGTTATTATTTTAAAGAAATGCCTGCTACTGAAACTGTAAATTTTGTTAGCGTATCATTGATTGATAATAAAATTTACTATGGTAGTAATAAGGTTACTGTTACTCCAAATGGAGTTTTTAGGTTAAACCCCGATGTAAATCCTATTACATCAACTAAACTAAAAGCATATTTAGATTTATTATAAGAAAAACCAAGTTTCAGTATCCTGTGATAAACTTAGTTATTGTTTTCAACAACCATAGTTTTACTTAAGTAATCGTGCAAAGTACGCTCGTTTAATATTGGAAAAAAGAATAAATCAATCACCGTTAATCTAATAATTGAGCGAACAAAAATTTGCCAAACCTTTGGTTTTGTTCCATCACTCGAAACTACTTTGGTGTAGCTAGTAAACTTACCTAAACTTCTTTTAAGTAAACTTTCTGTAATAAAATAGTAGCTAAACAAAACTATTGCAAACAACTCTCCAAAGCTAAATAACATTTTTCTTTGCCAAGTAATGGCATATTGAGTAAGAGCTTTATTTATAAAGTAAGCTATTGTAAAAACAATAATCGTATCTACTAAAAAATTTAAGGTTCTTGTACCTACGCCAACTGGTTGTAAGTTTTTCATACTTTTATTATGCAAATGGAATTTTTACTACTTTGGCTTTTATAGCATTATTTCTTATATCAATAAAAACTTCTGAATCTAAGGCTGCATGGTCAATGTTTATATAACCCAAACCTATAGCTTTTCCTAAGCTTGGGCTTTGAGTTCCACTACGTACCGTACCAATTGAATTTCCTTGAGCATCTTTTATAACATAGCCATTTCTAGGAATGCCTCTTTCAATCATTTCAAATCCAACTAATTTTTTGGTAATTCCTTGCTGTTTTTGGTTTTCTAATATTGCTTTAGCAGTAAACTCTTTTGTAAACTTTGTTATCCAACCTAAACCAGCCTCAAGTGGTGTAGTTGTGTCATCAATATCATTACCATATAGGCAATAGCCCATTTCTAATCTTAATGTATCTCTTGCAGCCAATCCTATTGGTTTTAAATTACTTTGTTCGCCTGCTTTAAAAATAGCATCCCAAATTTTGTTGGCATTGTCGTTTTCATCTCTAAAATAAATTTCAACACCACCTGCACCAGTGTAACCTGTAGCACTAACTATAACATTTTCAATACCAGCAAAAATGGTTCTTATAAAAGTGTAATACTTTAAATTCATGATATCATCATTGCAAAGAGGCTGCAAAATTTTTGTAGCGTTTGGGCCTTGAATTGCAAGTAAGCAAGTTTTGTCACTTATATTATGTATTTCAACATTGTTGGTGTTATGTTTGTTAACCCAAGCCCAATCTTTGTCAATATTGCTAGCGTTTACAACTAGCATATATACTTTATTTTCCTCTATGCAATACACAATTAAATCGTCAATTATTCCACCATTGTCGTTTGTAAAACAGCTGTATTGAGCCTTGCCTTCTGTAAGTTTACTAGCATCGTTACTTGTAATTCGCTGAATTAATTCTAAAGCTCCGCTTCCTTTTAAAATAAATTCACCCATATGGCTCACATCAAAAACACCTGCATTTTGGCGAACTGCAAAATGCTCTTCATTGATACTTGAATAACTTATAGGCATATTATAACCAGCAAAAGGAGCCATTTTTGCACCAAGTGCTATATGCTTATGTGTAAATGGAGTGTTTTTAATTAATGACATATTGATCGTTTTTTATGTGTGCAAAGAAACAAGGTTTTATAATGTTGTAATATTTATTTAAGGAAATGATATAGGGTTTTACATACTCTGAATTAAAAATATGCTTGGTTGTTTGTGAATATTAAGTGTTTCTTTTTTCCAATCGTTAATAGATTTTGTAATGATACTTTCGTTATCGTTTGTAATATTCACAGCAATGCAAAGCAGCGTATTGCCTTTGCAAGTTTGCAATAAATCTTGTACTAACGCATGGTTTCTGTAGGGTGTTTCAATAAAAATCTGAGTACTATTTTTTTGTTGGTTTGAGGCTAGTTCAAGTTGTTTTATCTTGTTTTTTCTTTCCATACTATCAATAGGTAAATAACCATGAAATGAAAATGATTGGCCATTTAAGCCACTAGCCATTAAGGCTAAAAATATAGAACTTGGGCCTACAATAGGAACAATTGTTGCACCAATTTGTTGTGCTACGTTAACTAAAATTTGTCCAGGATCAGCAATGCCAGGGCAACCTGCCTCACTTACTATTCCAATATTCTTACCTTCTAATAAAATTTCTTTAAATCTTTGCTGCACTTGAGTTTCTGCAAAATGAATGCTATGCCACTCGTGTGCATCAATAACCATTTCTTTATGAATACTCTTAAAAAATCTGCGAGTTGTTTTTTCAACTTCAACAAAAAAAGCGTCACATTTTTTAATGGCATCAATAGTATAGGGCAATATTGTATGTAAAGCATTTGGGGCTAGTGGACAAGGAATTAAAAATACCCGACCTATATTATTTTTCATATTGCGAAAATAAAAAATGTACCCTAATAAGCAGTTTTTATTAAAACACCTATATTTGTGTTGCAACGCTACACTTTAAGTGTGGCGTTGTATTTTTTTATATCAACGTAAAACGATTTTTGTTATGAGTGAATATGTAACTAAAGAAACTTTTGAAAAGATGCGTGAAGAGCTGCACAAAATGAAAACTATTGATAGGCCTGCAGCATCTAAAGCAATAGCAGAAGCAAGAGAAAAAGGCGACCTTAGAGAAAATGCAGAATACGATAGTGCCAAAGAAGCACAAGGCATGTTGGAAGCTAAAATTAAACATCTAGAAGGTGTAATTGCTACTGCAAAAATTGTTGACCCAAATAGTATAGACACTAGTAAAGTTAGCATTCTTACAAAAGCAACTATAACCAATATGGCAACCAAAAAAACATTAACTTATCAAATAGTTGGTGAAAAAGAAGCCGATTTAAAAGCAGGAAAAATTTCTGCATCATCGCCTATTGGCAAGGGATTGCTTGGTAAAGTAAAAGGTGAAATTGCAGAAGTGCAAGCACCTACAGGTATCTTAAAATTTAAGATTGAAAGTATTAGTATTTAAGAAATTATTACCCAACCTCTAAAGTTTTAGTTTTTTAAAACTTTAGAGGTTTTTTATTTAAAGCCAACACCATGACTATTTTTTCTAAAATAATTGCACGCCAAATTCCTTGTTATTTGATTGCTGAAAATAACAATTTCATTGCTTTTTTAGATGTTTTTCCCTTGCAAAAAGGTCATGTTTTAGTAGTCCCAAAAATTGAAATTGATAAGGTTTTTGATTTGCCTGTCAACTATTTAGCAGAAATGCTAGTTTTTGCACAGCCTATTGCTAAAGCTATTGAAAAAAGCTTTGATTGTAATAGGGTAAGCATGCTTACAGTTGGATTAGAAGTGCCACACGCACACTTACATTTAATACCTATAAATGGAATTGTGGATATAGATTTTAGCCAAAAAAAATTGCAACTATCTAAAGATGAGTTTATGGCTATTCAAAATATGATAATTAATAATTTATAAAATAGTTTATTGACTTGTAGTATCCTTTACCACTTGTTGTTTCTTTTTAAATGGATTAAACTTATCTAACAATCCTTTGCCTTTTTGCTCTAATTGTTTTTTGGTATCATCTATCGCATTTCCACTTTTTTGTGTAGTATCAGAATTGCCTATTACTTGTTTAATTAATGCATCTTTAGCATTTTTTATAATTAAATTTTTGCTAGCTTTTACAGTATCGGCTAATGCCTTTTTAGCACTATCGGCCTGTGCTTTAACTACATCAACTTTGGTTTGTACAAATGATTGAACTTGATTTTTGAGGTCGTTTGCTAAACTGCTTCCCGTTTGTTTTAGGTTAGTAGTCACAGTTGGGTTTTTAATGCTGCCGCCCATTTTTACTTGTACAGGAATTAGTTCAGCCAATGTAATACTTGCACCTGCAACCTTTGCTTTGTTTTGTAAATCATTAATTAATGTATTGCCTTTGTCGCTAATCATTGCCCTAGGAATGTTCATATTAATAGTATAATCCATATCTTGGTTTAAGCCATGTAAGCCACCAATTTCCATATCGATTCCTTTTACTTTTACTTTAAAGGGTTTAACTAATACTTTACCATTACTAAATTCAATAAAAGCTTTAATATTTTTTGCACTAACATTTTTTAGTTCGTTAACTTTTAAAGTGTTGGCTAATTTTTCTAAGGGGGCGAATGATGTAAGAACACCATCAAGCATTAATAAATTTCCAATTCCAGATAAGCTAGTAAGTTGTGGCATTAAATCGTTTCCTAAAATACCACTCATATTAAATTGTGAATTAAGTTTTCCGTTTAAAAATTTGCCAATTGGCATTATTTTTTCAATGGTATTTAGGGCTGTAAATGCTTGCTGAATATCTACATTATTAATAGTATAATTAAAGTTTATTGCAGGCTGTTGTTTATTATCTTTTGTAGAGTAAGTTCCCGAAGCAGTTATTGTTCCATTCATACTGTTGCCTTTAAGATTTGTAACATTTACTGTTTCATTTGCCAATAATAAAGAGCCGGTTGCATTACTTATTTTTAATTTATCGTAATCAATATTTTCGGCATTTGCATTGATAATGAAATTGATATTTTTTGGAATTACAAATGCTTGTAAAGGTTGGCTTGAAACAGTAGATGTGGTATTTGTTTTACCCATCCAATTATTTACATTAATATTATCTGCACTTACATTTAATACGCCATTAACTACGCCATTAGCAAAAGCATAATCTAAAAAATTAGTTACATAGCCGTTACCTTTAAAACTGCTTTGTTTAAGTTGAGCATCAATATTATTTAATAAAAATTGTTTAGGCGTAAGCGATACGTTTAGGTTATTTACAAATACTCCATCAGGTAAATCGTTACTTTTATATTGTAGTTGTTGAACATCTATATTGCCTTGAGCTTTTAGGTTTTCATATTGTTTATTAATCATTGCTTTAGCAAAGCCTTGAATGCTAGCATTTGCAGCTACAATACCTTGCATAATAGTACCTTTTTGTAGTGGAATGTATTGCTGAACTTTTGCTAAATTTAGTTTGCCATTCGCTGTTGCATTGATAAATAAATTTGTAATTGGGTGTTGCACATTTAAAGTAAAATCAAAGGGGTCTTTTTCTATTTCAATGTGGCCTTTTTTTATATCAATCACAACATCATCATTATTGCCTGTTTCGTTTTTTATATGTGCATCAATATTTATATTTTCAACAGCTGTTGGTAATGAAGGGTATTTAAAATATCCATCTTTTGCAACAATGTTTACACTGTATGCAGGTAAGTTATTTTGGTTATAAATGCCTTTAACAAATCCATCAAATTGTGCTGTGCCTTTGGTTTGAATATCTTTAAAATTATTTTGATAGATAGTTGGGATAAATGACAATAAAGTTTTAAAACTATTAGATACTGTATTAAAACTTATATCCATTTTGTAAGCATCTTGCGGTAGTATTTGAAAGTTACCTTTTGTATTTAATTGTAAATCATTCACCCAGATATCTTTAGAGTCAAAGGCGTAAATTTTACTTTTATTATTTACATCAATGGTAGCATCTAGTTTAATAGTTGCGTTGTTTAAATACTTAATTCCGCCATAACTAACATCAACTTTTTCAGCAGATGTTGCAGTATTTAATGCAAAAATGTCGTTAGTGAAATTTCCTTTACCTATGTGATTTAAATTATTAATTACAGCAGTTGTATTATTTAAATCATTGACATAAGAAATATTAGTATTGTTGATTTCGTACTTATCTAGTTTAAGATTTAATGCGTTACTCAAAGTATCTTTTGATGCAGCTTCAGTAGTTTGAACAATATCCCAATTGGCTTTGCCATTATTTAAAACATGGGCTTTGATATTTGCATTTTGAATAGATACTTTATAAATTTCAATATCTTTTTGTTTTATTACGCTCATTAAGTTTACGGCTACATTAATTTCTTTTGCTGCAATTAATGTATCGTTTGCAAATTCATTTTTGCCAACTATAGAAACATTTTCTATGCCAACAGAAAGTTTTGGAAAGCTTTTAAACAATGAAATATTTACATCACTAAAATTAGTTGTAGCATTGAGTTTGTTGTTCAGCTGCTGTTTTACTACTGTGAGAATTTTTCCTTTAAAAAATATGGGAGCTGCAAAAGCTGTAATAGTTAGTGCTAATAAAGTAAACCCTAGATATTTAAAAATTTTCTTTGCCATAGCACAAAAATAATTGTTATGCTATGGCAAAGAAGTTAAAATTTATATTAAACCATTTTGTACTAAATATTCTGCTATTTGTACTGCGTTAGTTGCAGCACCTTTGCGTAAATTGTCGCTAACAATCCACATGTTTAATGTATTTGGTTGAGTTTCATCTCTACGAATTCTGCCAACAAAAACTGCATCTTTATTGTGTGCATTCATGGGCATAGGATAAATAGCGTTTGCAATATCATCTTCAAGTACAATACCAGGTGATTTTGCTAATATATTTTTTACATCTTCAACTTCAAAATCATTTAAAAACTCTATGTTCACACTTTCACTGTGACCACCCATTACAGGAATACGTACAGTAGTTGCAGTAACTTTAATGCTATCGTCGCCCATTATTTTACAGGTTTCTTTCACCATTTTCATTTCTTCTTTGGTGTATCCATTGTCTGTAAAAACATCTATTTGAGGAATAACATTTAAGTCGATTTTATATTTATAGGCCATTTCACCATCTACATTATTTCTTTCGTTCATCAATTGATCTACAGCTTTTTTACCAGTTCCAGTAACACTTTGATAAGTACTTACAACAACTCTTTTTATTTTATAAGCATCATGCAATGGTTTAAGAGCTACTACCATTTGTATAGTACTACAGTTTGGATTAGCAATAATGAAATCATCTTTAGTAAGTGCATTAGCATTCACTTCGGGCACTACTAATTTTTTTGTAGCATCCATTCTCCAGGCAGATGAGTTATCAATAACTTTAATACCAGCTGCTGCAAATTTTGGTGCCCACTCTAACGATGTAGAACCTCCTGCTGAAAAAATGGCAATTGCAGGTTTTGCATCTATAGCTTGTTGCATGCCAATAATTGTTAATGGGTTGCCCTTATAAAAAACGGTTTTTCCAATACTTTTTTCACTTGCTACAGCTAAAATTTCTGTTGCATTAAAATTTCTTTCGGCTAATACTTCTAACATTTTGGTGCCAACTAAACCTGTTGCTCCTACAACTGCTACTTTCATTGATATTTTTTTTAGTTTGTGATTGCTTCAAAAGTAAGGTTTGAAAAAATATAATACTTCAAACTTGGTAAAATGATTTAAAATTCTATTTTTGCAGTCCGAAAAAATCGTTTAAAAACGATTAGGACCTATAGCTCAGTTGGTTAGAGCATCTGACTCATAATCAGAGGGTCCCAGGTTCAAGTCCTGGTGGGTCCACAAAGCAGAGATTTTCTCTGCTTTTTTTGTTTTAATTTCTACATAATTGATATTGACTTATGTGTTATATCATACATGGCTAAATAAATTCTTTATCGTAATATTGAACAAGCAATAGATATTTTAAATTGTAGATTAAGACCATTACTATTGTAGCAAGCATCATTAAATTTATTTGATAAAATATGCTGCTGATTAATTTAATTAAAAACAAGTACTTTTTTTTATGCCTAAATCATTTGCATTTTTACTAAATCAATTCATTTTTTTTATTTTGATTTTCATAAGTAAGATTGGTGTAGCACAATCATTTGAAAATGAGTTTAAGCCAGGATCAATATGGCTTGATAACAATGGCATACCAATTAATGCACATGGTGGAGGTATTCTTTATCATAAAAATATTTACTATTGGTTTGGAGAGCATAAAATTGAAGGTGTAAATGGTGCGAAGGCAATGGTGGGCGTTCATGTTTATAGTTCAAAAAATTTGTATAATTGGAAAGATGAAGGTATTGCATTAGCTGTAACAGAAGACACAAATTCTATTTTGCAAAAAGGCTGTATAATTGAAAGACCAAAGGTTATTTACAATAAAAAAACAAAAAAGTTTGTGATGTGGTTTCATCACGAATTAAAAAATCAAGGTTATAAGGCTGCCTTAACAGGAGTTGCAGTATCTGATAGAGTTACAGGTCCATTTAAATACATCAATAGCTTTAGAATACATCCTAAAGTATGGGCAAAAAATTTTACAAAAAGCCAGCAAGATTCAGTGTACAACAGAATCAATAAAGGTGAGAAAAATTTGAAACAACAAGATGTGGATGGTGCTATTATGGTTAGAGATTTTGAGAATGGTCAAATGTCTAGAGATATGACATTGTTTGTAGACGATGATCAAACTGCATATCACATTACTGCATCCGAAGAAAATCAAACGCTATTAATTTCAAAACTTTCTGATGATTATTTGTCATTAACAACAGATTATGTTAGGGTTTTTCCTGGCAAAAAAAATGAAGCACCAGCGATTTTTAAAAAAGACGGTACCTACTTTATGTTTTCATCATACACAACAGGTTGGAGGCCAAACCCAGGCAGGTTGTCAAAATCAAACAACATGATGGAAGGATGGGTTGCTTTAGAAAATCCTTGCAAAGGAACTGAAGAAGAAATGAAAACTACTTTTCAATCACAAAGCACATTTGTAATTCCATTGAAAGGAAAAAAAGATGGATTTATTTATTTAGGCGATAGATGGAACGAAAAAAATTTAGGTGATAGTCGTTATGTTTGGTTACCCATACAATTTGAAAATGGCATTCCATTTATTGAGTGGCTGTCAAGTTGGAATTTAAGTTTCTTTGATGTTAAAAAGAGCCAAACAGAAAAATAGATAGGTTATTTTTATTTGCTATCTTAATCTCACTATATTCTTAAAACCACTCATATTATTTAAAAAACAAAGTATAAATTTTTTGTACTTTCTTAAAGTAGAACTAATTGCTTATTAGGGTAATTTTTATTGCTATTGTTGTGTTTATATTATTCATAATTGATTTACAAAAGATATAATTTTTGTTTTTGCATTCATTAAATTTAGTCAAGTACAAAATTTTTTTTATGCATCATTAAACTTTAAAGTAAGTTAATCATCTACTACTTAAACAATTAAAAAATAAAAATTATGAAAAAGATTTTAACCTTAGCAATTATTGTAATTGCTACAACAGTAAGTGTTCAAGCACAAAGAAATGGTGCAAAAGCTCCAAAAAAATGTGCAACAAAGCCACATAACATGGGTGCAAAACTCAATTTAACTGCCGACCAAAAAACTCAAGTTAAAAGCATTAACACCAATTTTAAAACACAAGCACAGGCTATTAAAAGTAATGATGCTTTAACACAAGGCGAAGCTAAAAAACAAATAAAAGATTTGCAAGAACAACGCAAAACTAGCATGCAAAATGTGCTTACAGCAGAGCAAAAAACAAAATTAGAGCAATCAAAAGAAGAAGCTAAAAACGAAAGAGTTGAAAAACAAAAAAATCGTTTAGAAAAAATGAAAACTAATCTTAACCTAACTGATGATCAGGTTGCAAAATTTAAAGCACAACAGCAAGCAACAAAACAAAAGGTAGAAGAAATTAAAAGTAACACTTCACTTACTAAGCAAGAACAAAAAGAACAAATCAAAGCATTAATGCAAAATCGTAAAGATCAGGTAAAAGAGTTGCTTACACCAGAACAGTTAGAGCAACTAAAAAAAAGAAAGGGGTAATATTTAAGTAAAAAAAGTCACTGTAAAGTGACTTTTTTTATGAAGATTTTATATCATCCTTTGAGCCAATAAACACATAAACCAATCCATTCTTTAATTAACAATCCCCAATCATTTAAAGTTTTCATATTGGGTAAAAAATAATCTTGAATTTCAAAATTGCTATTTATTTCAATGTAGTTACATGGGAAAACTAAGCAGTTCATCACACCTAGTTTTTTTGTTAGGTAGGTTGTACGTGGTGTATGAAATGCTGATGTAATAACTATAATATCATTTTTAACATTTAAACTATCTAATATTTTTTTCGAAAAAATAAAGTTCTCTTCTGTATTTCTTGCTTTTGATTCTATAATGATATTGTTACTATCTATCCCACAATTTAAAAATGATTGGTATAAAAAACTTGCTTCATCTTTTTCTTTAAATAGTATTTTAGAGGATCCACCACTAACAATAATTTTTTTGATTTTACCAAGTTTGTATAGTTGCAATGTTTGTATAAATCTATCACTCGATTGTCCAAAAAAACCTGTATTTTCTTTATCATAACCTGCAATTCCACCAAGTAAAATTCCTACATTATAATTACCCAAACTGTTTATTGATATGGGTTTGGGTTGATACGCTAAACTTACTTTATTATAAATAAATTTATTACTAAATAAAACAAAGCTTACTAATGCAATTTTTAAAATTCTATTTCGAAATAAAATTTTTCGAGTAAAGAATGCTACCAAAAGCAATAACAATATCCAATTAAAAGGATAATATAAAAAGGCTAGTATTTTAGAAATTATAAACTGCATTATACAAATTGGTTGCTTACAACAAGCTCTTTACTCCCTGCAGTGTACACATAAAAACCTTCACCAGATTTTGCACCAAGTTTGCCAGCAGTAACCATATTCACCAACAATGGACAAGGAGCGTACTTAGTATTTCCATAACCTTGATATAAAACATTAAGAATGCTTAAGCATACATCAAGTCCAATAAAGTCAGCTAATTGTAATGGACCCATAGGGTGTGCCATACCAAGTTTCATAATAGTATCAATAGATTCTACTCCTGCAATGCCTTCATACAAACTATAAATTGCCTCGTTTATCATAGGCATTAATATTTTATTAGCAATAAATCCAGGATAATCATTAACTACACAAGGTACTTTGCCCAATTGCTTGCTAAGTTCAATTATAATATTTGTAACCTCTTTGTCTGTACTATAGCCATTAATAATTTCTACCAACTTCATTATCGGTACAGGGTTCATAAAATGCATTCCAATAACTTTATTTGGTCGGTTAGTAGCAGCTGCAATTTTAGTGATAGATATAGATGAAGTGTTACTTGCTAAAATGCAATGTGCAGGTGCAGCGGCATCAATTTTTTTAAAAATATCGAGCTTAAGATTTACGTTTTCTGTAGCAGCTTCTACAACTAAATCAGCTTTTGCAACACCCAATTCTATTTGTGTTTGTGTAGAAAGGTTTTGTAGGGTTGCAGTTTTTTGTTCTTCTGTTATAGAACCTTTAGCTACTTGTCTATCCAAATTTTTTGTGATGGTTGAAATTGCTCTTTGTAATTGTGGTTCACTAACATCTATAAGCGATACATAAAAACCATTTTGTGCAAAAACATGTGCAATACCATTTCCCATTGTGCCTGCACCAATAACTGAAATATTTTTCATATGTGTGATTTATTTACAAAGTATACATACTACTTTGTACTTTATTAAAATATTGTTTACAATCGTATGGCAAAGTAGCAAGATATTTTTTAGTATCTTATTATTTTATTAGTAAAAAATGAGTTTAATAAATTGTAACAACAAAAACTTTAGGGTACTATTTCGATTATAAAATTAATTTATATCAATAAATTTTATTGTATGTTCAATTTGTTTTTATTATGATACACAGCAAAGTACAGTAACATAAATACTACCATTAAGCCAATTCCTGTAAGTGCTGCTTCAATATTATCAATAATTACGGCTACAGCTACAAAGCAATAAGCAATAACAAATAATACCGATAAAATAGGTGTTATTTTATATAAAAAGTTTTTATACACTAGTTCATCACCCATCATTTTTTTACGCATAATGAATAATGTACTAGCAGAAAGTGTCATACCAAAACAATCTAAAAAAATACTAAAAGTTAATACATTGTCTACTTCTTTGCCTAGCATTACTACCAAAATGGCAACTGCTGCAAAAACAGTTAAACTAGGAATTAAGGCTTGGGTTTTTGGATGTTTGTACGAAAACTTTTTAGGGAAAACACCATCAATACTCATAGCATACATTACCCTAGGATTAGCCATTAATAGCACATTTACATAAGCCATTACACTTAAAAACATGCAAGCATCAAAAACTTTTCCACCAGCTTTTCCAAACCATGCTTCACATAATAAGGCACCAATAGCTGTAGCATTTTTCATTTTATCAAATCCAATAACAGTTACATACGCATAACTAATACATAAATACAAGGCTATTACTAATACAATACCAATTATAATTCCTTTTTGCATGGTTCGTGTATTTTTTAGCTCACCTCCAAAGTTTATGGTTTGTTGATAGCCACCATAGGTAAACGAAACAGCAACAAGGCTCAACATTAACAGTAAAAATGTGTTGTTACCATTATATTCATAAATTGGTTTTGAAGTTTCATAACCATGAGGTTCAATAATAACACCTTTGAATATTGCAGAAATTAATAAAACAACTAATGAAACTTTTACAATAGTTAAAATATTTTGAGTTGTGCTGCTTGTTTTTAAACCCATAACATTCACACCATAAAAAATTAAAATTGGGATAGTTGCAACTAATATATTAAATAGCTGACCAGAAGGTTTTCCATATAATAAGTCACTTGCATAATCAGCACCAATTAAAGCTACCACAGCCAAAGAAGCAGCATTGCTGATAAGTATTAATGCATTTACTGTAAAGCCAATGCTAGGATGGTAGGCAGTTGCAAATACTTTATAAAAAGCTCCAACAACGGGCATTCTTTGTCCAATTTCGGCATACGTAAGTGCTCCACAAATAGCAACACAACCTCCAAAAATCCAGGCTAAATAAAAAATAAATTCTGTGCCAGATTTAGCTGCAATAGTAGCTGGGGTTTTAAAAATTCCCATTCCAATTACAAGGCTAATAACAATCATGGTTAGGCTAAATAAATTTAGCTGTTGCTTATTTTCCACAATACTTTTTTTTGAACTGTAATATTAGGTTTTATTCTTTTAAAATTGCTTTTAACACTACACAAAAAAAAGAAGCACATATATATTATGCTTCTTTTAAATAGGGTTTAAAGTATTAAATTAATTGAATAAAATGTTTTTTTGATGAGTTGATGTACAAAAGCTATAAAGCATAATGCTTTGAGCTTAAGTTTCTTAAAACTTCTGCACTTCTTTCTGCAGTTATATCTCGTTGTGCTTCTCCTAACATTTCATAACCAACCATAAATTTTTTTACACTCGCACTTCTTAATAATGGTGGATAAAAATGAAAATGAACATCCCATTCCTCATGTGTTAACCCATCTGTTGGTGCTTGATGAATACCTGCACTATAAGGGAATGAGGTTTCAAATAAATTGTCGTATAATGTTGTTGTATGTTTAATAATACTTGCAAAATCAACTATTTGTTGATCGTTAAAATGTGCAATAGATGGTAAAGCATTTTTGCTTACAATCATAGTTTCAAAGGGCCAAGTTGCCCAAAATGGAACAAGCGTAACAAAAGAGTCGTTTTCAAAAACTATCCTTTCATTTAATTGTAACTCTTTTTGTAAATAATCTTGTAATAATGTTTTTTGATGTGTTTTATAGTATTTTAATAAGTTGTTTTGAGTGCGTTGCACTAGAGATGGAATTGAACTTTGTGCCCAAATTTGGCCATGAGGATGAGGATTGCTGCAACCCATTACTGAGCCTTTGTTTTCAAAGATTTGTACGTGATTTATTTTAGGATGTTTGCTAAGCTCCTCGTATTGTTGTTTCCAAGTTTTTACTACCTCTTCAATGGCTTCTTGCTCCATTAATGGAAGTGTTAAAGAGTGATTGGGCGAAAAGCAAATTACCCTGTTAATTCCAAATTCTGGTTGTGATTTAAAAAAGTCATCTTTGCTATTTTCTTCATCAAACTCAATCGATTGAAATGCTGGATAATCGTTATCAAACACATAGCAACTTTCGTAATTTGGATTTACTTCACCACCACTTCTTTGATTTCCTGCACATAAATAACAATTTGCATCATGTGTTATGGTGGGCAAAGGTGCAGCAGTTTCTTGTTGGCCTTGCCAAGGGCGTTGAGTTCGTTGAGGCGATACTAAAATCCATTCATCTAATAAAGGATTGTAGCGTCTGTGGGCATGTAGTTTATTATCAAAAGCAGTCATAAATAAATTATTTTTTTGGTGTGTAAATATGAGTTCCTTGGGCAATTTTTAGTTGAATAGCTTTGCCTTTTATGCCAAATTTTTCTTTGTAACTTTTAAGTACATTTTCTGTGAAAGATTTAACGGCAGTTTTTTCAATAATCAAAATCATACAACCTCCAAAACCACCACCCATCATTCTAGCCCCTAAAACTGCAGGATATTGTTTTGCTTGTGCTACTAAAAAATCTAGTTCGTCACAGCTTACGTGGTATAATTTACTTAAGCCATGGTGTGTTTGATACAGATATTTTCCTACTTTTTCTATTTCATTTTTGCTCAAGGCTTTTACTGTATTTTGTACACGAGCAATTTCTTCAACTACAAATTTGCAGCAGTCGTAAATATCTTTTGATAGGCTTTTTTTCACAAATTCTAGATGTTCTTTTTTTACATCTCTAAAGTTTTTTATTTCAGGAAAATGTTCCATTAAAAAAGCTTTTCCTTTTTGTGCAGCAGCTTTTCTGTCATTGTATCCAGAAGCTAAAAGACTATGTTTTACTTGACTATCAATTAAAAGTACTTGATAATTACCTAGTGCAATAGAAACTTCTTTATGCTCAAAACTTAAGCAATCTAGTAATAGAAAATAATTTTCTTTCCCAAACAAATTGGCATACTGATCCATTATACCACATTTTACACCAACAAATTTGTGTTCTGTTTTTTGAGCCATTTTTGCCAGTTGTAAAGTAGTGTACTTTAAATTAAAAAGATGATTTAAAGCATAGGCAAAGCCACAAGTTAATGCAGCAGATGAAGATAAGCCAGCACCAATTGGGAGGTTGCTACTAAATACAACTTGAACACCTTGTGGCAGCTTTTTTTTCATTTGGCTAAGAATACCAACAAAGTAGTTAACCCAAATTCTGTCTGTCGACACTAATGGCCCATTTAAATCAATTTCAACAGTATCTTTTATATCAATTGCAATAATCTTTGCAGTTTGTTTTTTTGTTTTTTTTATGGCAACACAAACATATTTATCAATAGCAGCAGGCATTACATAACCATCGTTATAATCAATATGTTCTCCAATAAAATTTATTCTTCCAGGAGAAAGTACAACTACATCTGCTTTGCTTTTAAATACATTTTCGAAATGTTGACTTGTGCTATTTACAATTTTTTGTGACATGAATTTAATGTATTAATAATGATAAAATTTGAATTAAAAATTTGAAAAATGGTAAGCTGTTTTATGTAAAAAAACTTCATCTTTTTTTAGCACTATTGAAGGAAAATTTTCGTGATGAACTGAATCTGGAAAATGTTGAGTTTCAAAACAAATACCACTGTAGGTGCCGTATTGTTTATATTTTTTTGTAACTAAAGCTTCGTTTACTTTTCCTCCAACATAAACATGGGTGCTTGGTTGATTAGTAAATACAGTAAGTTGTAAATTGTTTGTATTGCACCTTAAACAAGCAACACTTTCGTTTAAATTGTTGTTTACAAATGAAGTATCAATTGATGTTGGTGCAGCAGCATAGTTAGAAAAATTATAGTTAGATTGTTGTACATCTATAAAATTACCAGTAGGTATCATATCATTAGTTTCGAGCAATTGATTGGCTTGTAATTTTAATTCATGTTTGCTTAAGTCGGTAGAAGCATCGTCTAAATTAAAATAACTATGTTGTGTAAAGTTTACTACAGTGTCAGCATCACTTATGGCTTCAATTGTAATATCCCAAGTATTATCTTCTGTAATTTCATAAGTAAGATTGGTTTGCAAATTGCCAGGATAACCTTCTTCTCCATCTTTACTTAATAAGTAAAAAGTAATTTTATTTGATGCTACATGTTTTACTTCCCAAACTTTTTGACTAAAACCTTCAAAACCACCATGTAGTTGATGTGCACCAAAGTTGGCATTTAAAGAAACTATCGTGTTGTTTAAATCAAACTGAGCATTTGCAATTCTGCCAGCAACTCTACCAACTATTGCACCAAAATAGGGCGAACCTCCAATTTCAAATGATTTGATATAATCCTCTACACTATTAAATCCTAAAACAACATCAATCAATTGATTATTATTCGGAACAAAAAGATTAGTAACAGTAGCCCCATAATCGAGCACATTTAAACACATTCCTTTTGAATTTTTTATCGAGTAACCCGTAATGGCAGTTCCATTACTTAAATGTCCATGTATTTTTGGACTTTCGTTTGAAAGTAATTTAGCAAGCATAAGCCAAACTTAGAATTAAAAAAAATATAAACATACCAGTACCCACCAGTTTTTTGTATATTGCCTACCAGTTTAAAATTATGTTACCTAAAAACGATGTGCCAAAATATCTGCAAATTGTAAATGCATTAGAGCAATCAATTAGTAGCAAGGCTACAAGCTATGGACAAAAATTGCCTAGTGTAAATAAGTGTTGTTTGCAGTTTCATGTTTCAAGAGATACTGTATTATTAGCTTATGAAACTTTAAAAAAGCGTGGAATTGTACAAAGCGTTGCAGGCAAAGGATATTTTATAAAGAGTTATAAAATTGAAACACAGAAACGAGTTTTTGTATTGTTCGATGAATTAAATGCTTTTAAACAAGATTTATATGTATCATTAGTTGAGCATTTGGGCATGCAGATTTTTGTAGATGTTTATTTTCATCATTTTAATTATAAAGTTTTTAAAGCATTGATTGAAGAAGCAAGGGGTAATTACTCGTGTTATGTAATTATGCCATCGAACTTAAAGTATGCACCAGAAGCTATAAGTAAATTAGCAATGAATGAAGTTTACTTACTCGATCAAACAAGGCCAATTTGGAATAAATATGCTTCCGTTTATCAAGATTTTGAAAAAGACATTTTTGAATCGTTATTTAAAGTAAAACTGTTTCTCCGTAAGTATAGTAAAATTGTTTTAATCTATCCTGGCGAAAAAGAACCAATTGGCATGGTAAAAGGCTTTGAAAAATTTAAAAAAACTACAACAACTATTTGCCAAGTTGTTACTGCATTTAATGAAAAACTGTTGCAGCATGGCACAGTATTTATTGTAGTAAAGGATGAAGATTTAGTTGAATTAATTGAAGCAGCACATATAAAAAAATTCGTTCTTAAAAAAGATTATGGAATTATTTCGTACAACGATACCTCGCTAAAAAAAATTGTTGAAAAAGGAATTACTACCATTTCTACAGATTTTAAAAAAATGGGCGAAACTATGGCACAAATGATTTTGCAACAACAAGCCAATCAAGTGCACAATCCTTGCAATATTATTATTCGAAAATCATTATAGCTACTCATTAAGTAAAAACTTAATGTTTCTATGAATGCCTTGCAGTTTGCTGCGTTTTAATGGAGAATCTTTGAAAATAGTTGAAAAACTTTCTTGTGTTAATTGCAACCAGTCAGACTCATTAAAATCAAAGATTTCTCGAATGGGCTCAAAATCTTTTTCCATATGGCTTTTGCTAAATCTATTCCATGGACAAACATCTTGGCAAGTGTCGCAACCAAACATCCAATTATCAAATTTACCCTGTAAACCATTATGTATAAATGCATCTTTTAACTCAATGGTATGATACGATATACATTTATTAGCATCAATAACTTTATTAGGTAAAATGGCTTCTGTTGGGCAATCATCAATACATTTTGTACAAGTGCCACAATAATCTTTAGCAAATTCATGATCATATTCCAACTCAATATCTACAATTAAGGTGGCGATAAAAAAGAATGAGCCCTGTTGTTTAGTAATAAAGTTACCATTTTTACCAACCCAGCCTAAGCCACTTTTTACAGCCCATGCTCGTTCTAAAACAGGGGCACTATCTACAAAGCCACGAGCATTAAAATTGCCTAGTTGAATTTGTAAAGCTGCATAAAATTCTTTTAAATATTTTTTGATGACGGTGTGATAGTCTTTGCCATAAGCATACTTACTAATTTTGTTTTTTGTAGTTGAAATTTGTTTGGGGTAATAGTTTTTTAAAACAGTAATTACAGATTTTGCACCAGGTACAAGCAGTTGTGGGTTTACTCTTTTATCAAAATGATTCTCCATGTATTGCATACCTGCATGGTGGTTTTTGTGTAGCCAATTTTCTAGCTTTTGTGCATCATTTTCTAAAAATTCTGCCTTAGCAATTCCACAGAAATCAAAGCCAAACTGCTTTGAGGTGTTTTTAATAAAAATTGATTTGTGATGAAAACTATGCAACTAAAAAAATTTTGTTATTATATAATAAGTTTTTAAAATTGTAAAAATAAACAAGTTATGAATCACACTAAAAAACTGCTTTTGATGATGCTATTGGCATGCAACCAACTTATTGCTCAAAACTTACGCAAAGAAAAATTTGGAAACATTAAAATCGAAGATTTTACTCCCACATCACCCATTCTAACTACAGATGATGCTGCGGTAATTTTATATGATATTGGCAGCACTGTATTTGAAGGTAATAATCAAGGTGGCTTTGATTTACTGTATAAACATCACAAAAAAATTTTAATAAAAAAAAGAAGTGCTTTTGATTTGGCAACTATACAAGAAAGGTTATATAATGGTGATTATGAAAGTGAAGAGAGATTGGAGGATGTAAAAGCTGCAACCTACAATATTGTTGATGGAAAAATTGTAACATCTAATTTAGAAGTAAAAAAAGATGTTGCAAAAGAACAATTGAATAAAAGTGTTTTAGAGAAAAAGTTTACATTGCCTGAGGTAAAAGAAGGCTGTATAGTAGAGTACTCATACACAGTAAGAACAAAAAATATTGGAGATATGCATAGTTGGGATTTTCAGGATGTGCATCCCACACTTTGGAGTGAATATCATGTAGTCATCCCACCAATGTATAGTTATCTTCAACAAAGAAGAGGGCTTGGCGAAAGGTATGATATTGATAGCTTTAAAACAGTGTATCAAAATTATAATATAATTTTTCCAAACGATTATGGGCCAAGTGAGCATTATAATTTTCCAGGTGAGGCAAAATGGGCTTTATGGGTAAGAAAAGATGTTCCCGCATTTAAGCTTGAAGACTTTACATCTAGCTTAAGAAATTATTTAAGCAGTATTGAATTTCATTACTTTTCATTTCAATTAAATAAAGAAAGCCCGGTTAAACTAAAAATTAAAGATTGGCTAAGTACAGCAAGTAGTTATTTAAATGCTCCAAACTTTGGAGCAATTTTAAATTTGGAAAAAAATGAATGGGTGGCAACAGAAGCAAAAAAAATTGTAGGTACAAGTATAGATGAAGAAGCTGCAAAAAAAGTATACAATTATTTTAAAGATAATTTTAACTGTATTTCAAAAAGAGGTACCACTTTTTCGAATGATCCTAAAAAAATTTGGCAGAATAAAAAAGGTAGGGTTAGTGATATAAATTTATTACTTAATGCATTTTTATATCATCTAGGGTTTAAAACTAGCCCTGTAATTTTAAGTACACAAAGCAATGGACGACCAGATGAAGTGAGAGCTATAACTTATCAGTTTAATTATGTTATTGCAGAATTAGAAATAAATAATAAAAAATATTTACTAGATGCCACTAATAAATATTTAGGCTTTGGACAAATTCCAGAAGATTGTTATGGGGGTTCAGGAAGAAAAATTGATAGAATGCCAATTTTAATTCCACTTAATGCAGATAGTTTAATTGAAGCAAAAAGCACATCAATTTTTATTGTAAATAGTGAAAAAAAAGGTAAGTTAGAGGCAAGTTTTACTACCAATTTGGGCGTGTATGAAAGTGCAAGAGAAAGGGAAAAATATAGTAAAGAAGGTAAAGAAAATTACTTTAATAAATTTGAAAAAGCATATGCTTTTCCAATAAAAATTTCAAGTAAAGAGATTGAAAATGAAACTGAACTAACGGAGCCTTTTGTTTTAAAATACGATTTTGATACCGAACTTGGGGATGAAGATATAATTTATTTTACACCACTACTAGCAGAAGCAACCACAAAAAATCCATTTAAAAGTGCTACACGCAATTACCCTGTTGAAATGTCTTATGGTATAGACGAAACTATTATACTAGATATGGAAATACCAAATGGTTATGTTGTTGATGAATTGCCTAAAAGCATAAAAGCCACTTTATTAGAAGGTGAAGGTAAATTTGAGTACATCATTGTTAATAGAAACAATAAAATTCAACTACGTAGTAGAATTTTTATTAACAAGGCAAACTTTGCAACAGAAGAATATGAGGTGTTAAGAAATTTTTGGGGAATGATTGTAAAAAAACATGCCGAGCAAATTGTATTCAAAAAAATAAAATAAACAGTAATGACATACAAAAAATTTATTAGCCTTTTGTCGGTTTTAATAATCACCAACTTTTCAATCGCACAAGACTATGCTGTTGCTAACATTCCAGATTCATTATTGCAAAATGCCAATGTTGTAAAGCGTTTTGAAGAACTAACTGTAGAAATAAAAGATATTGACAAAGCAGTATTTAAACATAAGTATGCTTACACTATTTTAAATGAGAAAGGAGCAAGGTTTGCTTATTACTTTAATGGATATGATAAATTAAGGAAATTAAGTGGTATTGATGGAAAGCTATTTGATGCTAGTGGAAAAGAATTAAAGTCGTTAAAACGAAAAGATATTATTGTAGAAAGCGATAATGATGATAGTTTTTTATCTGACGAAAAAATAAAATATTTTTCTTTTCAGTATAACATATATCCCTACACTGTTGAGTACGAGAATGAAATAGTATTTGATGGAATTTATCAGTTATATCCATGGATTGCAGTTGATGCTTATAATATGAGTGTGCAACAAAGCAAACTTGTAATTAAACAACCTAAAAACTATCAGGTTCGTTTAAAATTTACTGGTGAAAACTATATTCAAAAAACTGTAAACGAGGGCAATCAAGTTTTTGTATTGCAAAATTTTAAAGCTTTACAAAACGAGCCATTTGCACCCGATGCTTTAAGCATTTTACCCAATATAAAACTAGCTCCAAGTGATTTTAGTATAGCAGGGTATACTGGTAATATGGATACTTGGGAAGGTTTAGGTAAATTTCATTTAGAACTGAATAAAGGTAGAAATGATTTGCCTAATGAAATTAAAAAAGCTGTACACGATATTGCAGACAACAAATCTACTATTGAAGAAAAGGTTAAAGCAATATATGAATATATGCAAAGTAATACTAGATATATTAGTATTCAATTGGGTATTGGAGGCTGGCAACCTTTGCCTGCTAGCTTTGTAGCACAAAAAAAATATGGCGATTGTAAAGCTCTCAGCAATTATATGGTAAGTATGTTGCAAGAGGCAGGTGTAAAAGCAAGTTATGTAATTATAAAATCAGACAAATACGAGCGAAATGGTCTATCAGAAAATTTTCCTACAGCAAATTTTAATCATATAGTTTGTTGTGTACCTAATGGTAAAGATAGTATTTGGTTGGAGTGTACTAGTCAAACTTTAAGTGCTGGTTACATGGGCACTAGCACTGGTAATAAAAAAGCATTATTGGTTAACGATGAAGGTGGCCATGTTGTAAGTACACCAAAATTTAATTTAAATAACGATTTTACAAAACGTACAGTTAATGCAGTTTTAAATATTGAGGGTAAAATAACCATTAAATCAAACACAATTTATAGTGGAACAGAGCAAGAACGCCCACACGGAATTTACAGTTATGCTAGCGAAGAAGAAAAGAAAAGTTATTATAACGAAATTTATAATTTACCAAATTACAGTATAACAAAAATTACACTAAAAGAGCAAAAGGGGCGTGTGCCAATAATGCAAGAAGATGTAGAAATTGAGGCCGAAAACTATGCAGCTGTTAGTGGTAAACGTATGTTTATTGTAGCTAATTTGTTTTCAAGAGAACCTAAATTGCCAAATGATAAACCAAGAACATATCCAATAGTTTATACAAGAACTTATAGAGATATTGACACAATAAATATTGAAGTTCCAAAAGGTTATACTATTGAATCAATGCCCAAACCATTAGATGTAACGAATGAGTTCGGAAAGTATAAAATTGAGTATAGTTTAAACAATGGCATTTTAAAAGTTACTCGATTGTATGAGCAAGAAGTAAATACTTTTCCAGCAAATAGTTACAACGCTTTAGTAGCTTTTTACGATGTTATGTATAAGGCAGATAGGGCTAAAATTGTATTGGTAAAAAAGGAGGATAATTAATAATTATTCTCCTAATGTTCCTCCATTTACAACTCTTACTAATTCGTCGTGTATTAACCCATTGCTAGCAATTAATCCCGGTTGATATGGATTATAATAATTGCCTTTAAGATCAGTTACTTTGCCACCTGCTTCTTCTACAATTATAAAACCAGCAGCACTATCCCATGCACTTAGCTTATGTTCATAAAAGCCATCAAATCTACCAGCAGCAACCCAGCATAAATCAATTGCTGCACTGCCTAATCTACGTACAGGTATGCCTTTTCTTATAAACTTTTCAAACACCTGCAATGGACCATTCTCCATATCTAAATAAGTGTAAGGAAAACCAGTAACCATGCAGCTTTTAATTAAGTCGTTTTGCGTGCTTACATTTATTTTCTTATCATTTAATGTGGCACCAAATCCTTTTTGTGCAAAATAAAATTCATTCATAAAAGGATTATAAACAGCACCCATTTCCATTTTACCATTATACTCTACTCCAATACTTACACAACAAATAGGTATACCGTTTGCAAAATTTACTGTACCATCAATAGGGTCAATGATCCATTTATATTCACTGTTTTGTTCCATAGCACCTGCTTCTTCACTTAAAATAAAGTGTTCAGGAAAGTTTGATTTTATAATTTCAATGATAGCTTTTTCGCTTTTATGATCTACTTCTGTAACTAAGTTATTAATTCCTTCTTTGTTAAATATTCCAAAAGATTTATTAAAGTTTTCTTGCATTATTTTTCCACCCGCTAGGGTTGCTTCTATCAATGTTTGCTTTAGCATTTTATTTACAATTTAAAAGTGCGTAAAAATATAGTTTATGCAGGTAAATACAGGTATTAAAAAATAACCTACAGAACATTTTATTTGCTTTACCTTAGCATCCTTTAATAAACAAATGATTGTAGCTATTTATAGTAGAGGAATTGCAATTGAACAACAAGAACAAGTTTTGCAACTTTTAGAACGCTTTAATAATTTGGGTTCTACAATTTTTTTGTATAAGCCTTTGAGAGATACGTTAGTGTTGCCAAGCTTTTTATATACCAAAGTGCATCCTTTTTTACAGCATAAAGATTTGGTTGATAACGAAGTAGAGTGTTTGATAACTATTGGCGGGGATGGAACTTTGTTAGATGCTGTAACATTTGCAGCCAATAGTAATATTCCCATTCTGGGAATAAATTTTGGAAGGCTAGGTTTTTTAGCTAGCATCAGTAAAGAAGAAGTGAATGCTGCTGTTGATTCGTTGGTAAATGGAACCTACATTGTTGATAAACGAACCTTAATTCATTTAGATTCAAATGTGCCTAATTTATTTGGCGAGCACCCTTACGGTTTAAATGAGTTTGCCTTGCATAAGCAAGATATTTCGAGTATGATAAAAATACATACTTATATAAATGGTGAGTTTTTAAATACCTACTGGGCCGATGGTTTAATTGTAAGCACACCAACTGGCAGTACAGGGTATAACTTAAGTTGTGGTGGTCCAATATTGTTTCCAGAAAGTGCAAGTTTTGTAATTACGCCCGTATCACCTCATAACTTAAATGTAAGGCCAATTGTAGTTGCCGATAACAACATCATTTCTTTTGAGGTTGAAGGTAGAGCAGATAATTTTATTTGTGTGTTAGATGCAAGGAGAGAACTTGTAAAAATGGATGTACAGTTGGCTGTAAAAAAAGAAACGTTTACAGTAAATCTTATAAGGTTAAATGAAAATAGCTTTTTATCTACCTTAAGAACTAAGCTTACTTGGGGAATGGATAAAAGAAATTAACTTTTTATTGCTAAAAAAAGCCTCATCTTTACCAATAATAAAAATATCTCATCTTAAAAACGAGCTTCTTTATTGCAAAAACTTTACTTTGTAACATTTAATAAATTAATGAAAACAATAGTAGCTTTTTTATTTATAGTTTTTGGAATAAGCAAAAGCATTAAGGCACAGGTTTTTGAAAGTTATGTGCATCAAGGTGAGTTAGGCATTAGTGCAGGTATAGGGCATTATTTTGGAGATATAAATCCCGAAATAAACTTTAATAGCCCAAAATTTTCAGCTTCTATTCACTTTACAAAGCAATTTAATAATTATGTTGGTTTAAAGCTTTCTGGTACTTATGCTTTTTTGGCACATGCCGATAAGTATAGCTTTAACAATGTACAACGCTTGCGTAACTTAAGTTTTAATTCAGATGTTTGGGAGTTTACAGCAAGCGGAACATTTAATTTTTTTAAATTTAATCCATTATTTCCGGAGTACAGATTTACACCTTACGTTGGTTTAGGTGTAGGAATTTTTAGTTACGATCCGTACGCTTTTTTAGGTGGCGAAAAATATTTTTTAAGAAATATTGGAACTGAAGGGCAGGGTAGTAGTTTGTATCCTGAAAGAAAGCCTTATGGCAATGTGGCTTATTGTTTTCCATTAACTATTGGTTTAAAATATGCCATAAATAGCAGGATGAATATTTTTACAGAAATGAAATACAGGTTTACAACAACCGATTATTTAGATGATGTAAGCACTACTTATGCACCTGGTGCTTTTCCTTTAGACCCTACAACAGGGGTTCCTACAGCTGGCTTTTTTTTACACGATAGAAGTTATGAATATGGTACTTCAATAGGCATAGAAGGCAGACAAAGAGGCAACAGTTTAGCTAACGATGCCTTTGCAACCTTTCAAGTTGGTATATCATTTAACTTACAAAAATATGTTTGTCCAAAGTTTTAAAACTTTAATGTAAGTACCAATTAATATTTTCTTTTTTCCCAAAATGCTTTAATTCTGTCTGCAACATTTTGCTTAATACTTTCGTAAAAGAAATTATAATCTGCAACATGATAGTTTTTGTTTAAAAAACCAATACCAAAAATTTTTGGTTTAGTTACCCAAACTACATTTCCAACAACGTTGGCATCAATTAAATTTTGATGTACGTCGTTAAAATCTTTTTTTAAAATACCTTTATTTTCTTCTTTATTAGCTGTTGGTTTATCAATATCCCAAGTTATTGGGTTTGTAGTAACTGCTGGTTGATTTTCGGCTTGTACATATTCTGGTAAATAATTATACTCAAAAGTTCTCCAACTTACTATGCATCCTGTACTATTTGGCTTGGTACACTCTTTAATATTATTAGTTAAACTTTTAGGAACGTAGTATCCAACTAAATAGGCAGCTACTAATTGATTTTGTAGAGTAGTTCCATCAAAAAATTCTTTAATTAAGTTGCGTGCATGAAATGTACCTTGGCTATGCGATGCAATTATAATTGGCCTTCCATTATTATAATTTTTCAAATAGTATTCAAAAGCATCTTTTACATCTGCATAAGCTAGTTCAAAAGCTTTTAAAGCATTGATACTATCTTCAAAGTTTGTAGGAAAAAAACTGCTTAAGTGGGCTTGCCTATAACGTGGGGCAAACACTCTTGCACTGCTATTAAAAACAGATGCCTGAAATTGAATACTCCCTTCATCAGTTTTTTCGTTTAAATCTTTATCAAAAACTGAGGCATTTTGGCCAAATATTTTCTTTTTAGTATAACTAGTTGGATGAATAAAAAATACATCAACACTTGTATCGGTTGCATATTTTCCTGCAATATCTTTTGGTTGCTTATCACTAAAATCTGCTTTGTAAGGATGTGCTGCCCAAACTTCCAAACTAGCATAATTTGGTTTTTCAGGATTGTTTGTTTGGGTAAATGATGGTACAGTTAATAATAAACTTATGGTACTTAAAAAAAATTTATTCATACTTCAAAAAATTATTCAAATATAAAACCTAAGCATTCAATAATCATTCCAATAAAAATCAATTATAAAAACTTTTACATTTTAAAAACAATTGTATGTTTACCCAAATTTATAAATATGTCAAATATTGAATCTTTTAAAGCGTCAGTAAACAATGGTTATCAATTTAAAGGAGAGCATGTTAAAATTGGTGTAGGTATGTTAGATGGAGTTATCGTACCTGAAGCAGATATTTTTTTACCTCTAAAAACTATGAATAGGCATGGTTTAATTGCTGGTGCTACTGGTACGGGTAAAACCAAAACTTTGCAAATGATAAGTGAAAACTTAAGTAACAATAGTGTTCCTGTGGTATTGATGGATATTAAGGGCGACTTAAGTGGTATTGCAGCTGCAGGTATGGCAAATGATAAAATAAATGATAGATGCTCAAAACTAAATATTACGTACACGCCACAGGGTTTTCCTGTTGAATTGCTAACTTTAAGCGATGCTAAAGGTGTTAAGTTGCGAGCTACTGTTACCGAGTTTGGCCCAATTTTGTTGAGTAAAATTTTAGGATTAAACGATACTCAAGAAGGTTTGGTAGCAATGATATTTAAGTATTGTGATGATAACGCAATGCCTTTGCTCGACCTAAAAGATTTTATAAAAGTTTTACAGTTTATTGGAGATGAAGGTAAAGCTGAAATTGAAAAATCTTATGGTAAAATTTCAACAAGCAGTACAGGAACAATTTTACGAAAAGTGGTAGAGCTACAACAGCAAGGTGCTGATGTTTTTTTTGGTGAAAAAAGTTTTGAAGTAGATGATTTAATGCGATTTAACGACAAAGGGCAAGGTATAATAAGCATTTTGCGAGTGATGGATATGCAAAGCAAGCCAAAGCTATTTAGTACATTTATGCTTCAGTTGTTAGCAGAATTATATGCCACAGCTCCTGAAGAAGGCGACTTAGATAAACCAAAATTGGTATTAATTATTGATGAAGCACATCTTGTTTTCCAGGAAGCTAACCAAGCTTTATTACAACAAATCGAAACAGTAATTAAACTAATAAGAAGTAAGGGCATTGGTATTTTCTTTTGTACTCAAAATCCACAAGATATTCCAGCAAGTATTTTATCTCAGCTTGGTTTAAAAGTACAACATGCATTGCGTGCATTTACAGCTGCTGATAGAAAAACAATTAAAACAGCTGCCGAAAATTTTCCAGTTAGCGAACATTATGTTGTAGATGAATTGCTTACACAAATGGGTATTGGCGAGGCTTTTGTAACACTTTTAAACGAAAAGGGCATACCAACTCCTTTAGTACATACTATGCTTTGTCCACCACAAAGTAGAATGGATATTTTAACTGATAATGAGTTGGATGAATTAATTAGTAAAAGTAAGCTAGTTAAAAAATATAATGAGGTTGTTGATACAGAAAGTGCTTACGAAATACTTACTAAAAAATTAGAAGAAGCAGCAAAAAAATCTGAAGAAGAAGCTCAGGAAAAACAAGAAGAAAAGGCAGCAAAACAAGATGAAGAAAAAGGTGGAAGCTTTTTCGATAATCCTATATTAAAACAAGTTGGCCGTACTGCTGCACAAGTTATAACTAGAAGTTTGTTAGGAGCATTGGGCTTAGGTGGAAGAACAAGCAGAAAAAAGAGCTTGTTTTAAAGTATAAATTCATAATAATTTATTAAAAAAAACAGTTTTAGTTGTATTGCAATAATCATAAAAATATATTTGTTCTCAAAGTTGTTATATGAAAAAAATAGTTTCGTTTTTAGGTAGTTTGTTTATAATGTATGTTGCCAATGCACAAAATTTTAAAGCTGATGATTTAGTTGGAATTTGGAAAACTGGTGAAGGCACAGCAATGGTTAAAATTTATAAGAATGGCGAAAAGTATCAAGGAAGAATCGTATGGCTAAAAGAGCCAAATGATAAAGATGGAAAGCCAAAAACTGATGTTAATCACCCTGATGAAAAAGTGCATAACAGACCAATTGTTGGCCTAATTAATACTTGGGATTTTACTTTTAAAGAGCCAAATGAGTGGGAAAATGGTAAAATATATGATCCAAAAAATGGTAAAACTTATAGTTGTACTATAACTATGACTAGTATTAATACTATCGATGTAAGAGGATATATTGGGGTGTCATTATTTGGCAGAACTGATAGTTGGACAAGGCAAGTTCAAGGAAAATAAATACTTTGCTTAATTTCCAAATAATAAAAAAGCTTCGATTAAATCGAAGCTTTTTTATATATACATTCTCTTGAGGAAGTTAACTATTTATATTGTGCAGTTAAACCTTTTGCTAACTCTACCATTTTGGCAAGGCTAGCATCATTTAATACACCTTTTTTAAATTCTGCTAAAACATCTGGCAATTTGTTTTGCATTTCAGTTAAGAAATGGTCTTCAAATGCTTTTACATTTTTTACAGCTACTTCTTTTAATAAACCTTGTGTACCAAGATAAATAATAGCAACTTGTTTTTCTACTGTGAATGGTGTAAACTGTGGTTGTTTTAAGATTTCTACGTTACGAGCACCTTTATCAATTACATTTTTAGTTGCAGCATCTAAATCTCCACCAAATTTAGAGAAAGCCTCAAGCTCTCTGTAAAGTGCTTGGTCAAGTTTTAAAGTACCCGCAACTTTTTTCATTGATTTAATTTGTGCATTACCACCCACACGGCTTACACTAATACCAACATTAATTGCTGGACGAATACCTGCATTAAACAAGTTACCTTCCAAGAAAATTTGACCGTCGGTAATAGAAATTACGTTTGTAGGAATATAAGCAGAAACGTCACCAGCTTGAGTTTCAATAATTGGCAATGCTGTTAAACTACCACCACCTTTTACCAAATGCTTAATGCTATCTGGTAAATCGTTCATGTTTTTAGCAACATCATCATTATTAATCACTTTTGCAGCACGCTCTAACAAACGACTATGCAAGTAGAATACGTCACCAGGATAAGCTTCACGTCCTGGAGGTCTTCTTAACAATAAAGAAACCTCACGATAAGCCACAGCTTGTTTACTTAAATCATCATAAACAATTAAAGCCGGACGGCCAGTATCTCTAAAAAACTCACCAATTGCAGCTCCAGCAAATGGAGCATAGAATTGTTGAGGAGCAGGATCGCTTGCACTTGCACACACAATAGTTGTGTAAGCCATAGCACCATTTTCTTCTAAAGTTTTCATCACCCCAGCAACGGTACTTGCTTTTTGTCCAATAGCTACGTATATACAATAAACTGGTTGACCAGCATCGTAAAACTCTCTTTGATTTATAATTGTATCAACACAAATGGCAGTTTTACCAGTTTGTCTATCACCAATTACTAGCTCTCTTTGACCACGACCTACAGGAATCATAGCATCGATAGCTTTAATACCAGTTTGTAAAGGCTCAGTAACTGGCTGACGATAAATTACGCCAGGAGCTTTTCTTTCCAAAGGCATTTCATAGGTTTCGCCAACTATTGGTCCTTTACCATCAATTGGTTCGCCCAAAGTATTAATTACACGTCCTACAACACCATCACCTACTTTAATAGAAGCAATACGTCCAGTACGTTTTACTTTAGCACCTTCTTTAATACCTTCACTGCTACCCAATAATACCACACCCACGTTATCTTCTTCAAGGTTTAAGGCAATAGCACGTGTGCCATTTTCAAATTCTACTAGCTCACCACTGCCCACATTGTTTAATCCATAAACACGAGCAATACCATCACCTACCTGAAGTACTGTACCTACTTCTTCTAGGCTAGCACCAGCATTAAAATTGCTTAATTGCTGTCTTAAAATCGCTGAAATTTCATCAGGTTTAATGTCTGCCATATTTCAATTATTAATTATTGTTAGTTATTATTCTTACTAGTAAATTATCTTATCGAATTTACATAAATGTTTTTGCTAAATTGTGCTTTTATATCTCTCAAATCTCTTGCAATGCTAGCATCCACTAAATTATTATTAAATTCTAATACAAAACCTCCTATTAATTCTTCATCAACTTTTGTTTCAATTTCTACTTTACCCAAACCGGCTTCTGTTGCAGCTTTTGTAGCAATACTATTTTTTAAATCATCGCTAATGGCTACAGCCGTTGTAAGTTTTACTTGATGAATGCCTTTAATATCGTTATACTGTTGTACAAACGAATCTGCTATTTCTGGCAAATCTCCCTCTCTGCTTTTATTAATTAGTAAATTAACAAACAAATTTGTTAATTCACTAACACGAGTTTTGGTAACAGCTTCTACAATTTTATTTTTTGTAGTTGAATTAATTATTGGACTTTGCAAAACTTGCACAAAATCTTTATTACTTCTACAAATAGATTGTAAAAATTTCATGTCGGCAATTGTAGTTTCCAATTGATTTTTTTCGATACTTAAATCAATTAAACTTTTTGCGTATCTATGTGCTAAACGTGGATTGGGCATTTTTAATAATTATGAATGTTGAATTATGAATGTTGAATTACTGTTTGAATTCTTAATTCATAACTCATAATTTTTAATTCAGCTTTACTGAGCTAGCTAATTCTTTGATATAATTTTCTTGTTCAGATTTGTTGCTTAACTCTCTTCTTAAAATTTTCTCGCTAACTTCAATTACTAAAGCTCCAACCTGATTTTTAACATCGGTTATTGCAGCATTTTTTTGTTGGTTTATGGCAACTTGTGCATCACCTACAATTCTATCGTATTCTGCCTTTGCTTTATCTTTAGCTTCAGCAACCATTTTATCTGCAGTTTCTTTAGCTTCTTTAATCATTGTAGCACGTTCTTCTCTAGCTTTTTGCATTAATGCTTCATTTTCGCTAGCCATTTGAGCCATTTCTGCTTTTAATTTATCGGCAGTGGCAATTGATGCTGCAATTCCTTCTTCTCTTTCTTTTAAAGTAGATAAAATTGGACCCCAAGCAAACTTTTTTAGGATAAGAAAAACAGTAATAAAGGCTAAGAATGTCCAAAACAAAAGACCTAAACCTGGTTGTAACAGTTGCATATATAAATTTAAATAAGGTTTTTAATAATTAAAATGCCCATCGCCCTGTGCTTTGGGCATTTTAAAATCAGTAATTAGATGATTACTTGATGAAGATTGCTAATACAGATGCAATAACTGCGAATAACGCAACACCCTCTACGAAGGCAGCAGTTAAGATCATGTTAGAACGAATATCGTTTGCAGCTTCTGGTTGACGAGCAATACTTTCTACAGCTCCTTTACCAATTTGTCCAATACCGATACCTGCACCAATTGCAGCTAATCCAGCACCAATTGCAGCACCCATGTTTGAAATGCTACCATCTAATAAAATGTTCAATAATGACATAGTACTTGATTTTTTTTATGAAAAAAACTTTTTATTAAAATTTTTACTAGTGATGTGCGTGTGCTTCTTCTTCATGATGTTCACCTTCAAATGCTTGACTAATAAACACTGCTGTTAAATTAGTAAAGATGAATGCTTGAATAAAAGCTACTAACACCTCAATAACATATATAAAAATTGTAAACGCTAACGAAACTGGTGCAAAACCTAAACCTGCACCTATACTTAATTTAGAGAAAATAAAAATCATCATCACTAAACAAGTAATAATCATGTGGCCAGCTACCATATTTGCAAATAACCTAATAATCAAAGCAAATGGTTTTGTAAATACTCCTAAAAATTCAACTATAATTAAAATTGGCTTTACAAATCCTGGCACAGGGGGATTAAAAATATGACCCCAAAAATGTTTATTAGTACTTAATAAAATAGCTATAAAGCTAATTACTCCTAAAACTACTGTGAAAGCAATGTTACCTGTAACATTAGCTGTTCCTGGAATTAAACCAAATAAGTTACAAATCAAAATAAAGAAAAATACAGTGAGTAAATAAGGCATGTATTTCTCATATTTAGCACCTAAATTACTTTTGCCAACTTCATCACGTATAAATGTAATTACTGGCTCTACGGCATTTTGAAAACCACTTGGAGCTTGTTTTGCACCTTGTTGTTTATACTTTTTGGCAATGTTCAACATTAAAACTACTAAAACAAAAAGTGATAAAAACATTTGTACTACATTTCTTGTAAGAGAAAAGTCGTACACTTTAGTTTCGGTTTTTTCGCCTTTTTCGTTAACTGCAACTATTTCGCCATGAACTAATTTAAAACCTTTGTATGCAGCATGACCATGCTCAAATCTACTACTCATGAAAGTTTGTAATCCACCTTCTTTTGTATAAACAATAACTGGTAATGGGATAGATACAGGATGACCATTATAATCAAATAAATGATAATCATGATTGTCCATAATATGTTCCATAATTACAGAACCAGGTTCAAAGTCACCTCCATTTTTTGGTTCAGCATGGTTATCATGAGTTTGGTGTGGTGCATTTGGGGTATGTGTAGTATCATCATTTGCAAAAACCCCAACGGTTAAAACCATTGAAAAACAAGCAGTTAATAAATATTTTAGGCTTCTGATCATCATATTCTTCCCAAATTTTCGGCAAAAGTAAGGGGTTGAAACTAATTTCAGGGCATCTTTACTTGGTTTTTTAAAAAGAAACATCTTTATGTTGATTATTAAACCCAGCATCAAACTTTTATTAGGTCAAAAACTAGAACAATACAATCATATAGATTTTATAAGTAACGACCCAATTGCTATTCCACATCAATTTAGCAAAAAACAAGATATAGAAATTGCAGCTTTTTTTACAGCCATATTTTCTTGGGGTAATAGAAAAAATATCATTAATAGTGCCACTAAATTCATGAATTTAATGGAGCATCAGCCCTACGAATTTATAATGAATGAAAAAAATAAAGCAAATTGGCTGCAAATATTTAAGCATTTTGCCCACCGAACTTTTAATGTTGAAGATGTTTTCACCTTTTTAAGTTTTTTAAAATACCACTATTTAAATTTGGGTGAAGATAGCCTAGAAACAGCTTTTACAAAACATCTTAAATCCAACGATTTAACAGTTGAAAATGCTTTAAACGGATTTTACGACTATTTTTTTAGTGAAGAAATTCATGGCTCTGACGCTAAACTTCGTAAAAAACATTTGGGAGCACCATTTAAAAAAAGTGCTTGCAAAAGAATCAATATGTTTTTAAGATGGATGGTAAGGCACGATAAACATGGTGTAGACTTTGGTTTATGGAAAAACATACAAACCTCTCAACTCATTATTCCCCTAGATGTTCATGTGCTAAACGTGGCAATTAGTCTTCAGCTTTTACCATCAAATGCCAAAGCAAATTGGGATAATGCTGTAGCACTTACAAATATTTTGAAACAATTAGATGCAGCTGACCCCGTAAAATATGATTATGCCTTATTTAGTTTAGGTGTAGTTGAGAAGATGAAATAGGAGATTATTTTACACTTTTAACTTTTAATACACTATTTGGACGAACAAACAAAACACCACTAATTACAACGCTATCTCCTACGTTTAGGCCTTTTGTAACTTGTATTCCATCGGCAGTTCTTAATCCTGTTACAACATTTACAAAATTTCCTTTTCCATTTTTTACAACAACCACTTTTTTACTTTTTGCTTCAGGAATAATGCAACTTGTTGGAATGATAATGCTAGTTTCAATGTTACTATATTGCGACAATAAAACCTTTACAAAACTACCTGCTAAAAGTTGACCTTCGTTTATAATAGCTCTAACTTTTAGGTTTCTGGTGGTTTCATTAATTTCTGGTTCAGTAGCAATTATGGTTGCTGAAAGTTTTTTGTTATCAGCAACAAGTTGAACATTTTTTCCTCTTTGTATTTGGTTAGCATACTCTTCTGGCACACTAAAATCTACTTTAACTTTATTGGTTTGCAACAATGTTGTAATAATATTTTGTGGCGTTACATAAGCACCAGGACTAATTTTTCTTAAACCTAAAATTCCATCAAAAGGTGCTTTAACAATGGTTTTATCAATATTCGCTAGTGTAATTTCAATATCAGCTTTTAAGTTGTTTAACTGGTTTAATGCTAAGTCATAATCTGCTTGATTTATACCACTTACAGCTAATAATTTTCTTAAACGTTCTTCAGTTTTTAGTGCTAATTCGTGCTGAATTTTAAGCTTTTTAAGTTGGGCTTGTAAATCAGCATCATTAATTTTTGCAAGTACGGTTCCTTTTTTTACAGTTGCACCATCATTAACATTTAAGTAAGTAAGCCTTCCATTGGTTTCAGGATGAATATCTAAGCTTTCATTAGGTAAAACAGAACCATTTACTTCGATATTGTTACTTACAGAAGTGTTTTTGGCAATCAAAACATCTACCATAACTGGAGGCTGTGTACTTGGCTTTGCAGCTATTTGGTTGTCTTTTGCTTTGTTTTTGCACGATACCATGCCAACAATTACTATAAAAAAAACGACGTTTTTAAACATGCTACATTTTTAAGTTGGTAAAATTAGCTTTATTAGTTTTTTGTTGCAGAATTTATTTGAGCAAATTATTTTTTGATGCAAAGGCAGCTAGTTAATTGGTAAACAAATGATTTTGCAAAAAACTTTTTTAATTCAAACGATTAATTACAGTGTAGAGTGTACACATTGTTTTTGTGAAAGCTAAAAAAGTTATTTTTTTGCAAAACTAACAAATGTAAGTTAGTTTAAAGATTAGCATATGTCAATACCATCATTCATAACGCTTTCTGCAAATCAAATACAACAGTTGGGTTTAGATATTAACTCTAACATTCATTATCAATTATCGCCAGAAGAATTAGTTGAGCAAACAATTTTACGTGGCGAGGGTAAATTAAATAGCACTGGTGCATTATGCATAAATACTGGTGAATTTACAGGTCGTAGCCCACAAGATAAATTTATAGTAAAAGATGCAATTACTGCTAATACTGTAGATTGGAATAATTTTAATATACCTATTGATGAAAAATATTTTTTGCAGCTTAGAGAAAAAATGTTGCAGTTTTTAGGTACAAAAAATGAGCTTTGGATTAGAGATTGTTTTGCTTGTGCAGATACTGATTATAGACTAAACATAAGAGTTGTAAACGAAACACCTTGGAGCAATTTGTTTGCCCATAATATGTTTTTACGCCCACATGAAGAAGAACTTGAAGACTTTAAACCTGATTGGCATATTATAAATGCTCCAAGTTTTAAAGCAAACCCTGCTGTTGACGGCACAAGGCAACACAATTTTGCAATAGTTTCTTTTACACACAAAACCATTTTAATTGGTGGTACAGGCTACACTGGTGAAATGAAAAAAGGTATTTTCACCATCTTAAACTTTTTATTACCACATCATCATAAAGTGTTGAGCATGCACTGTAGTGCCAACATGGGAAATGATGGTGATGTAGCTATATTTTTTGGATTGAGTGGAACAGGAAAAACTACTTTAAGTGCCGACCCCAACAGAAAATTAATTGGAGACGATGAACATGGCTGGACGAACGATAGTGTTTTTAATTTCGAAGGTGGTTGTTATGCCAAAGTAATTGATCTTAGCGAAGATAAAGAACCAGAAATTTTTCATGCAATTCGCCCAAATGGTGGATTAGTAGAAAATGTAGGTTTTTTTGAAGGAACTAACGAAATAAATTTTGCCGATAAATCCATTACAGAAAATACAAGGGTAAGTTATCCCTTGCACTTTATAAGCAATGCTTTAGAACCAAGTATTGGTGGTTTGCCCAAAAATATTTTCTTTCTTACCTGTGATGCCTATGGTATTTTACCACCAATAAGTAAATTAAGTACAGGACAGGCTATGTATCAATTTATTAGTGGATATACTGCAAAAATTGCTGGCACAGAAGCTGGCATAACCGAGCCAAAAGCTACTTTTAGTGCTTGTTTTGGTGCTCCTTTTTTGCCACTACATCCAGGTAAATATGCTGCTTTGCTAGGCAAAAAAATGGAAGAACATAAAGTAAATGTTTGGATGATAAACACAGGATGGACAGGTGGAAGTTATGGTGTAGGAAAAAGAATGAAACTAAGCCATACAAGAGCCATGATTACAGCTGCTTTAACTGGTGATTTAGATAATGTAGAGTTCGAAAAACACCCAGTATTTGGAATGCTAATGCCAAAAACTTGCCCTAATGTGCCAAAAGAAGTTTTACATCCAAGGTTTACTTGGCAAGATAGAAATGCTTACGATTTAGCTGCTAAAAATTTAGCTGCCATGTTTATAAAAAACTTTGAAAAATATGCTTCTGGGGTATCTCAAGAAACTTTAGATGCTGCTCCTAAGCTATAAATAATAGATTAACTTTTTGGTCTCTTCGATTGCTATGCTGCCCCAACTTTGGTTTTTGTTGGGGCTTTTTTTTGGTCATTATTTTATTAAAACTTTTGCTTAAGTGCAGCACTTATAAAAGATGAAACTCTACAATGAGTAATTTTTAAAACAAATTGCATCAAAGCATTGCAATAAAAAAGAAGATTTTTAAGGCTTGCAAAAAAGCTTTAAATATTACTACAAATTTCAATTTTTTTCAAGTAGCCTTTTATCTACAAATTTCAATAAAAAAAGATAGTTTTTAGCGTTGTTGACTAAACTACATTTCTTGAGTTGTTGTGAAATTGCTTCTAATTTAATGTGTAAATAACTTTCTACACTTCAAGAATATGAGGCACATAAATTTTAAAAATAAATCTATTTGTACTAAAACTTAAAAAAGAAAAACTAAAGTGTAAGATTATTTAGTAATGTTTTCCAATCGTTTTATTATTTTATTTAACAATGTTTTTGATGGTATTTCTAGCGGTTTTTTTTTGTAACAAACAGAAAATATCAATCAAGAAAATCATAAAAAGGAACTTTTATTTAAAGGTTTTCACAGTGTGTTATTGTTTCAATTAGTCGATTTCATCACACTTATAATTTATTGCAACCCACATTTTTTAAATTTTGGCACGAATATTGAAAATTTCAGCTAAAATTTTAAAGTACATGTAATAACAAATTTTTAAATTGTTAATTCAAAAAACTTAAAGCTTGTTGTAGTATATACTACTTACGTTTCTACATGCTTTTTATTAAATCTTAAAACTAAACCCCCTTAAATTTTAGAGAGTTTTGAGTTGGTTATCAGTAGATGTTTTTATTAATCTTTTTATTTCAAAATAAACGTCCATAAGTGGCGAAAACTTTTCATAATTAAATACAAATCTTAAAACAAAAATGAAAAAAACATTAATGTTAGTAGCTGTAGCATTAACTACTGCTACAGTAGTTGCACAAACAGAAAAAGAAAATGAAGCCAAAAAGCAAGCAAGCCAAATGGCAACAACAAAAGAGCTAAAAGATGGTTGGTCAAAATCGGGTTCTCTTAATTTGAACTTTACAGAAGCTGGCGTAAATAAAGCATGGAAAGGCGTAAGAGGAGGCGAAACTCAAGCAATTGGTATTAGAGCAATTGTAGATTATGATTTTGATAAGAAAAAAGGGAAAAATATTTGGCTAAATAATATTAGAGCTCGTTATGGCTTAGCTAAATTAAGTAGTGCTGGAGATGCATTTTTAAAAACAGATGACTATTTGAGTGTTACAAGTATTTACGGTAGAGAGTTAAAGCAAAATTTAAGCTTCTCTTTTTTAGTAAACTTAGAAACCCAATTTGATAAATTTTTCTTATCACCTGGATACATAAAATTAGGTCCTGGTATTATGTATAAACCAAATGCACATTTCTCAGCATTGTTTTCTCCAGCTATGATAAACATAACCACTAAATTAGCTACAGAACAAAGGCCATTAGCATTATTTGGAATAGATGCAAATAAAACCAGCAATTTCGGGTTGGGTGCTTTTTTACAATTAAAAGCAGACTATAATTTAATGAAAGGTGTAAATTATAAAGGCTTTGCTACCATGTATAGTAATTATTTAAACAAACCAGGAAGTGTTATTTTAGACTGGACAAATTTGTTTACACTAACTGTAAATAAATACATTGGTGCAACTGTAAGTATAAATGTTCGTAATAATGATTTTGAAGCTAGTAATACTCAAATACAAAGAGGTTTGGGAATTGGATTTAGCTACAAATTATAGTATCGAATGATAATAATAAAAATGGTCTGTTTTTTAACAGACCATTTTTATTATTATAAAATGTTAGAAGTTAACAGCTTTTAAATAGTGACTATAAAGTACGTTTTACTTCTTCTTCTTCATAAGCAACTATGGTGTCGCCTTGTTGCATGTCATTAAAGTTTTTGAAAGTAATACCACACTCATAACCATAATTTACTTCTTTAACATCGTCTTTAAATCTTCTTAAACCTAGCAATTCTGCATAAGCACCTTCTTGGCGTGGGAAGACTAAAATACCATCTCTAAATACTTTGATTTTATGGTCGCGTTTAATTTTACCTTCAGTTACGTAACATCCTGCCACTGTTGCTTTATCAAATTTAAACACTTCTCTAATTTCTACAGTAGCTACTTCTTTTTCTTGAACAGTAGGTTCTAATAAACCTTCCATTGCCGCCTTAACTTCTTCGATAGCTTTATAAATAATGGAGTATTGTTTTATTTGTACCCCTTCGTTTTCAGCCAATTTATTTGCTTGTGAAGATGGACGAACATTAAATCCTATTAAAATTGCATCAGATGCAGCAGCTAACGACACGTCAGCTTCACTAATTTGACCAACAGCTTTTAAAATTATTTTTACTGCAACTTCTGGTGTACTAAGTTTTTGTAAACTATCACTTAATGCTTCAACAGAACCATCCACGTCACCTTTGATAATAATGTTAAGTTCTTTAAAGTTACCTAAAGCTAAACGACGACCAATTTCGTCTAAAGTAATATGTTTACGAGCTCTTAAACCTTGCTCTCTAGAAATTTGAGCACGTTTTGTTGCAATTTCTTTGGCTTGAGCTTCGTCGCTATACACTTTAAATTTCTCTCCAGCTTGTGGTGCACCATTTAAACCTAAAATAACTACAGGTGTGCTTGGTGGTGCAACTTGTACTCTTTGGTTACGCTCATTGAACATGGCTTTTACACGTCCATAATATTGGCCACTTACAATTAAATCTCCTTGGCGTAAAGTTCCATTTTGAACAAGTATTGTGGCAACGTACCCACGTCCTTTATCTAAAGAAGCTTCGATTATTGTACCTGTAGATTCTTTTTTAGGATTCGCTTTTAGGTCAAGCATTTCGGCTTCCAACAAAATCTTCTCTAGTAATTCATCAACATGTAAACCTTGTTTTGCACTTAATTCTTGACTTTGATATTTACCTCCCCAACTTTCTACAAGCAAGTTCATTTGTGACAATTGCTCATAAATTTTTTGAGGGTTGGCACCATCTTTATCAATTTTATTCACTGCAAAAATCATTGGTACATTAGCTGCTTGAGCATGGCTTATAGCTTCTTTTGTTTGAGGCATTACAGCATCATCTGCAGCTACCACAATTACTGCAATATCAGTAACCTTTGCACCTCTTGCACGCATAGCAGTAAATGCTTCGTGACCAGGAGTATCTAAGAAAGTTATGTGCTTATCTGTATTTGGAATTGTTACTTCGTAAGCTCCAATATGTTGGGTAATTCCTCCTGCTTCACCTGCTACAACGTTTGCTCTTCTAATAAAGTCGAGTAATGAAGTTTTACCATGGTCAACGTGACCCATAATGGTTACAATTGGTGCACGCGGGGTTAAATTTTCTTCATCATCAACTTCTTCGTCTTCTTCTTCAATATCTTCTATGCTAGTAAATTCAACTTCAAAATTAAATTCGCCAGCAACTAACTCAATTACTTCGGCATCAAGGCGTTGGTTTATACTTACCATTATACCAAGCCCCATACATTTACTAATAACATCTGCAAAACTTACATCCATTAAGTTGGCTAACTCACTTACAGTTACAAATTCAGTAACCTGTAGTTTGTTGTCTTGCATGTCGTTATCAGCTGCTTCAGCTGCTTCTCTTCGTTTGTCTCTCCTGTTTTTTGCTTTGATATTCTTGCCTTTACCAGTGTTACCTGCAAGCCTAGCTTGGGTTTCTCTGATTTTGTCTTGAATCTCTTTTTTATCTATTTCTTTATCGTCTCTTCTATTGTTGTTGCCTGGTTTGTTGTTATTGTTTCTATTTCCGCCAGGTGCATTTCTGTTAAATCCACCACCTTGTTGATTGTTGTTTCTATTTCCGCCAGGTGCATTTCTATTAAATCCGCCGCCACCTTGTTGATTATTGTTTCTATTAAATCCACCACCTTGTCCTTGTTGTTGATTATTATTTGTTCCTCTTAAATCAACATGTTGGATATTAGAGCCTTTTTTGTCAATTGGTGTTCTTTTTCTTTTTTGTGCCTCATTTGCACGGTTGTTGAAACCAGGTTTTGGCCTAGTATCGCTATCAACCGGAAGTTGAATTTTACCTAGAATTTTTGGTCCAGTTAACTTTTCTACTTCAATATTTTCGATGGTAGCAGGTGCATCTGGTTGGTTTATAGGTTGTTGTGGTACTTCAGTTTCTTTTTTAGGAGGCTCTGGAGTAGTTGGTATTGTTGGGGCAGTTGCTGCAGGCTCAACTTTTGGTTTAGCTACAGGCTTTGCTGCACCTTTTTTTGGCTTAGTGCTATTGTCGATGGCACTTAAATCAATTTTATTTAAAACTTTAGGACCTTCTAATTCTGGAGCTTCTATTCTAGAAATTACAGGTTCAGTTGGTGTTGGAGCTTCTTCTTCGGTAGAAGGTTTTTCGCTTACTGCTGCAACTTCTTCAACAGGAGCAGGTTTAGGCGGTTCTTCTATAATCGTAAGCTTTACTTCAGGTTTATCTATTCTAAAAATCTCTGGTTCTTCGATTGGTGTTGTTACAACTTCTTCTGCAGTTTCTTGTTTTGCAGTTGTTGGCTTAGCAGTTTCTTTTTTGGCAATAGAAATATCTTCTTCGTCTTTTCGCTTACGAAGGTCGCCTACATGAGATTTTGGAATCTCAATTGCATCAGCTTTACCTTTAGCTGCTTTATCACTGCTAAATTCAGCTTGCAAAGCATAATACTGAGATTCAGTAAGTTTTGCAGTTTCCTTTAAATCGTCTTTATTAAATCCTTTTTTTACCAAAAAATCTATAAGGGTATCTCTACCAATATTAAATTCTTTGGCGGCTGCTAACAACCTTGGTAATTTTAATTCACTCATTCAGTGTTATTTTCACCCTTTGGGGTGTGTTTTATTTTGTTTTGATATACTTTTTTATACGGCAAGCAAAGTATAGCAATTATTCTTCTTCTTTAGCACGGGCCATTTCGGCTTCTAAAATATTTCTAACTTCTAATATAGTTTCTTTTTCTAGGTCTGTTCTACGTTCTAATTCAGCATCACTAAGTTTTAACACACTTTTTGCTGTATCACAACCTACACGTTTAAACTCATCAATTATCCATTGATCAATTTCGTCTGCAAATTCGTCTAAATCAAAATCAAATTCTTCAACTTGCTCTTCATCTTCTCTATACACATCAATTTCGTAACCAGTAAGTTGGCAAGCTAATTTAATATTTACACCTCTACGACCAATTGCTAAACTAACCTGATCTT
>JBMLOR010000066.1:0-1356 GCA_049242865.1 Chitinophagaceae bacterium
CTCTGTATTAGTTTTGTAAAACATTAAATTTTAAAAATATTGAAACAATTTCTTGATTAATTCAAACGTTTAACTATATCTTTATTCCCTAATAAATATTTTGCTTTATGAAAAAAATGTACATTTTATTTACGCTACTAATTTTAGTAGTTACAACAAATGCCCAACCGTTTACATCTGTTTGGCGAAAAACTACACAATCTGGTGCTAGTGATTTAACTTGGTTTAATAATACAGGTGGTTCTATAAGAAGCCTTGCTTACAATCCAATAACCAATAAAGTTTATGTTGCCTTAACAAGTGGCTCAGCAACAGGCGATAGCGTTTTTATTTTTAATGCCAATACTGGAGTTGTTGAAGGAAAACTTAGAAGAGATGGTGTAGGCATTGGCAGTGAAATTTTTAAAAACTTAAGAGTAAGGGTAAGTAATGATGGTTTTATTTATTCTAGTAGCTTGTCTGTTGCAGATGGTTCTTTTCAACGTTGTAAAATATATCGTTGGGCAAGTGAAGCTGATACAGCAACCTTAGCATCAAGTTTTGTAACAACAGAAAGATGTGGTGATGCACTTGCAATTACAGGAACTGGTGTAGATACCAAAATTTTTGTTGCTGGTACGGGTTATGCAAGAGATAATACTGTTACAGATTCTACAGCACAAAAAATTTATATTCTTACAACAACCAACGGTTTAAACTTTTCAAAAACCGATTCAATAAGATTAATATCAACTAAAACTAGTGCTGCAAATCCATGGATACGTTCTTTAGACCCAATTAGTGATAATTTTACCGATGGCTTTTGGATTAATAATATAGGGCGTACAACCAACAGAATTGAGGTTTCTGGCACACCAGGTGCTTATACTGCCAGTATTGCTCTATCAATTCCTGCTGGTAATGGAAATGGACAAGCTAGTAACGCTTATGGAAATGTAAAATATTTTAAAACAGCAGGAAACAAAAAACTTATTGCAATGGCTGGAGCTTGGTTCTCAGGCATAACCAACACGGTAAATACTGGAGTTGTTATGAGAATGGTAAATGTAACAGATGAGGCTAGTTTAAGTACAGTAGGTACCGATACTTTAAGAGGTGTAAACAATACAGATACCTTATTAAAATATAGCACACACCTACAAGGTGCTGGTGATATAGCTTTTAGAGAAAATGGTGATGGTAGTATAAATGTTTATTATGTATCTACCAATAATGGTATTGCATGTGCAAGAAGTGCCACTACCTTGCCTGTTGAACTTAGTAAATTTACAGCTCAATTGTTTAAGAATAATGTTAAACTAAATTGGGCAACTGCTAGTGAAATAAATAACGCTGGTTTTGTAATTGAAAAATCAA
>JBMLOR010000067.1:0-24241 GCA_049242865.1 Chitinophagaceae bacterium
TTGTTTTGGTATTACTAAATGGAATTTTTTCCATGTCAGAAATGTCGTTAGTTTCTTCACGAAAATTTAAATTAGAATCATCGAAAAAAAAAGGTAGTTCAGGAGCAAAAACAGCTCTAGAACTTTCAGAAAATCCAACCAAATTTTTATCTACTGTTCAAATTGGTATAACACTAATAGGCATTTTACTAGGTGTGTATAGTGGTGAAAATTTAACTAATACAGTAGTAGCATTTTTAAATGAATTTACTTTTTTAAAGCCTTATGCACCAAAAATTGCAACTGTAGTTATTGTAGTGTTTATTACCTATTTATCTATTGTTTTGGGCGAACTGTTGCCTAAACGTATTGGTATGACATTCCCTGAACCCATTATCACTGTATTGGCAAAACCAATGAATTTCCTAAGTAAAATAACATCTCCATTTGTTTGGTTGCTCACCAATACCAATAATCTTCTATTAAAAATTATGGGTATTCATAGAATAAATGATACTACAGTTTCAGAAGAAGAAATAAAATCAATAGTTAAAGAAAGTGCCGCTGTTGGTGAAATTGAAGAAATTGAGCAAAACATAGTAAATAGAGTTTTTGAGTTTGGCGATAAAAAAGTTAGTGCCTTATTTACACACAGAAGTGATATTGTGTTTTTTTCAGTAACTGATAGCTTTGATGTAATTAGAGAAAAAATTACTAAAGAAAAACACTCGGCTTATCCTGTTTCAAAAACCAATAGTTTAGATGACATAATAGGAATAGTTTTACTAAAAGACTTATTTATTCCCACTACTACCAATAATTTTAATATCGAAGATTATGTAATTGAGCCCATATATTTTAATGAAAATACAAACGCCTATAATCTTTTAGAAACTTTTAAAAATGAAAAAATTCATTATGGAATTGTAGCTGATGAATATGGCACCATAAAAGGAATGGTAACGATGGATGATGTAATGGATGCATTAATAGGAGAGTCTACCGAAATTCACCACGATGAGTACCAAATTATTCAAAGAAGTGATAATAGTTGGTTGGTAGATGGGCAATATGCACTATCAGACTTTGCTAAATATTTTGATCTTGATATTACCGACGAACAGCACAATAAATTTACCACAGTTGCAGGTTTAATATTAGATGAAACTATAGAAATACCTAAAGTTGGCGATAAAATTGAACTTAACAATATGATACTTGAAGTAATTGATAAAGATGGTCAGAAAATTGACAAAATTTTAGTTACCCAACTTCCTGCAATAAATTAATCTGCCAATTACACTCGCTCAAATTAACTGTAGTTATCCTCTAGCTATTTAATTGTATTCAACAAATCTTACTGTTTTAATTGTTTACTATTGCCTATATTTGCAACTTAGTTGCATTAAGAAGGTGTGATTTCTATGATTTTCTCAAAAAATTACATTAAAATTTAATTCAAACAAAAAAATATGAATCGTAAATTAAGTTTAAGTTGGCCAGATGTTGTTGGTATTTTAAGTTCTTCACTTTGTATAGTTCATTGTATGGCCATGCCATTTTTAATTGCTACAGGAGTAAGCATTTTATCGAATGAATGGCTTACCTATTTGTTTATAATCATCTCTTTTTTTTCAATTTATAAAGCAACAAAAAATTGTGTTAATCTTAAAGTAGGAGCCTTACTGTGGGTTTCGTTTTTTGGTTTTTTACTTACCACATATTTTCATGAACAAAGCCATGTTATTCATTTGCTAAACTATGTTTTTGCATTTGCAATAGTTGTTGGTCATGTTTTAAATATTAAATATTGTAAACAATGTAAGCGTTAGATTAAACAAAATGAAGCTTTTCTATTTCTTAATTAAAATTAATTCTAAACAATGTCAATGAATAAAAAACTACCTGTAACAGTTTTAAGTGGATTTTTAGGTGCCGGAAAAACTACTTTACTTAATCATGTTTTGCATAATAAACAAGGCTTAAAATGTGCAGTTATCGTAAACGATATGAGTGAAGTAAATGTAGATGCAAGATTAGTAGAAAACGAAAATACCCTTTCACGCACTGAAGAAAAATTGGTAGAAATGAGTAATGGTTGTATTTGTTGCACCTTACGAGAAGATTTAATGGTTGAGGTAGAAAAACTAGCAAATGAAGGTAGGTTTGATTATTTATTGATTGAAAGTACCGGAATTAGTGAGCCAGTTCCTGTAGCTCAAACCTTTTCATACATAGATGAAGAAAAAGGAATTGATTTATCGAAATTTAGCTACATAGATAGCATGGTAACCGTGGTTGATTGTTTTAACTTTTTTAAAGATTTTGGAACAACAGATTTATTAAAAGATAGAGCACTAACCAATTTAGAAGGAGATGAAAGAACAATTGTAAACTTACTTACCGATCAGATTGAATTTGCTAATATTATTGTTTTAAATAAAACAGATTTGGTTGAAACATCTACTGTGGGTTTGCTTAGAGCTTCTATTAAAAAGTTAAATCCTGGAGCAAAAATTATAGAAACAACATTTTGTAAAATAGAACCAAATGAAATTTTAAATACAAGACTTTTTAATTTTGAGGAAGCAGAAAATTCGGCAGGTTGGCAAAAAGAACTGCAGGCAGAAACTCATACACCAGAAACTGAAGAATACGGCATTTCCTCTTTTGTTTTTAGAAATCAAAAGCCTTTTCATCCTACACGATTTTGGAAGTATTTAAATGATGAATATCCTGTTGGAGTTATACGGGCAAAGGGTTTATTTTGGCTAGCTTCACGACCAAATGATGCCATTAATTTTAGTCAGGCAGGCGGTTCTTCTCGTTTAGAAAAAGCAGGTGTTTGGTGGGTTAGCATGCCTTATGGAGATAGAATTCAATATTCTTCCTTTATTCAAAACAAAGAATATATAGAAAGTAAATGGAGTAAACAATGGGGTGATAGGATGAACGAATTGGTTTTTATTGGGCAAGATATAGATAAAGTAAAAATGATTAATGATTTAGAGGCTTGTTTGCTTCAAGAAAGTGAAATTCATTTGTTCGATACTAAGATGAATTTTATTGATCCTTTTCCGAATAATATTTGATATTTTGGCAGGAAAAAAGCTCCAATAATTTATTATCTAGGATTTGTAAAAAAATAATTGCACAATAAAATTTTGTTGATTTGTGATATTTGTGGCTTATTCCTTTTGTTGATTATTGTTATTACTGCAGTATTATCTTCAAAAAAACTCATTAAAAAATTTGCAATTAATAATCTAGTAATTTCAATTGACTATTTCATCTACTATTGGTTACCTAGTTTTAATGTGTCATTGGAAATACCATGTTATTTGGTTTGTTTAAAAAAGTTTATACAAAAAGATTAGTTAAATGCAGGATGAAATCTATGTAAGGTTTCTCTTAAAAAGTCTTTATTTAAATGGGTATAAATTTCAGTTGTGGTTATGCTTTCGTGTCCTAGCATTTCTTGCACTGCACGTAAATCTGCACCTCCTTCAATTAAATGAGTAGCAAAAGAGTGTCTGAAAGTGTGTGGCGAAATTGTTTTTTTTATGCCAGCTTTTGCAGCTAAATCTTTGATAATATAAAAAATCATTACCCGGCTTAAGCTTTTGCCAAAACGATTTACAAATACAAAATCTTCATAGCCATTTGCAACGTTTTGATGCACTCTCATGGTTTTAAAGTATATGTCAATATACTTTATAGCATCACTTCCAATAGGTACTATTCTTTCTTTATTTCCTTTACCAATAACTCTAATAAATTCATCTTCAAAAAAAAGGCAACTAATTTTAAGATTAACGAGTTCACTTACCCTTAAGCCACAACTATACAGCGTTTCAAGCATTGCTTTATTTCTGGTTTCTTCAGGTTTGCTTAAATCAATTGCAGAAATTAATTGTTCAATTTCAGTAAATGTTAAAACATCGGGTAATGTTCTTTTTGTTTTGGGAGCTTCTAATAAAACTGCGGGGTTATTACTAATAATTTGTTCTAGCAAACAAAATTTATAGAAGTTTTTAATGCCCGAAACTATTCTTGCTTGTGATGTTGCAGCTAAACCTAGCTGTGCAATAAAATTTATAAATTGTTGTAATTGTTGTAAAGTTAGCTCACTTGGTGTAGCATTAATTTGATTTGTTTGTAAATAACTAGTTAGCTTTTCAATATCTCTTAAATAGGCTTCAATACTATTGCTACTCAAAGATTTTTCGAGTTGTAAATATGCTTTAAACCCTTTGATGTGTGATTGCCACATGACAGTATAAGGATAATTAATTTTGGTAAAAACTAGCTAATTTTTCGAGTTGTAAATATCAAAATAAATAGCTAACCAAAAGGATAAAGCTACAAATAAAAACTACACTGATGAAGATACTCTTATAATATCGGCAAATACTCCACTAGCTGTAACATCAGCCCCAGCCCCGGCACCTTTAATTACCAAAGGTTGATTGTTGTAGCGTTTAGTGTAAAACAGTACAATATTATCTTTTCCATACAAGTGGTAGAAGTCGCTTGTTTCGTTAACTGCTTGCAATCCAACAGAACAATTTCCTTCATTATAAGTTGCAACAAATTTTAATTTACATCCCTTTTGGTTTGCATCTTCAAATAAATTTTTAAAGTGAGTTTCTTGTTTTTCCATGCTTGCATAAAAATCTTCTACAGAGCCATTAAAACATTCTTTTGGTAAAAAACCATTGTTTGTAATCGAGTCCATTTCAATTTCATATCCAGCTTCTCTTGCTAAAATCATAATTTTTCGCATTACATCTGTTCCTCCTAAATCTAATCTTGGATCAGGCTCAGTGTAGCCTTCATCTTGAGCTTGTTTTACAACACTTGCAAAGCTTGTAGTAGCATTGTAGTTGTTGAATACAAAGTTTAATGTGCCACTAAGTACGGCTTCAATTTTTACAATTTCATCACCACTTTTAATAAGATTACTTAAAGTGTCTATCACAGGTAATCCAGCACCAACATTAGTTTCAAATAAAAATGGAGCATTAAATTCTTTACTTAAATTTTTTAGCGAACTGTAGTTTTGGTAGGTTGAGGATGCAGCAATTTTATTGCATGCTACTACTGCTATGCTTTTTTGTAAAAAAGAAGGATAGGTGTTAGCAACATTAGCATTTGCAGTAACATCTACAAAAACTGTATTTCTTAGGTTCAAGTTTATGATATCATCAACATATTTTGATATAGAATTTTCAGCAGTTTGTGATAAAGAAGTTTCCCAATTGTCAAGGTTTATGCCATCTTCTTGAATTAAAAACTGTTTGCTATTCGCTAGCCCAACCACTTTAACAACAAGGTTATGTTCAGATGCTAAATAAGATTGTTGCTGTTTTATTTGCTGTAATAATTTTTTACCCACATTGCCAACGCCAGCAATAAAAACATTTAATTGTTTTTTTGATGATTCAAAAAAAGCTTCGTGTAACACATTGATAGCTTTTTTAACGTCGTTATAATTTACTACAGCTGTAATATTTCGCTCACTGCTACCTTGTGCAATGGCACGAACATTAATACCATTTCGACCTAAAGCTGCAAACATTTTACCAGAAATTCCTTGATGGCTTTTCATTTTATCGCCAACTACAGCAACAACTGATAAGTTTTTTTCTACCACCAAAGGTTCTACTCTTTTGATATTTATTTCGTATTCAAAAGCATTATCAATTGTTGCTTTTGCTTTATCTACATCAGCAGTATTTATACCAACACAAATACTGTGTTCACTGCTACTTTGAGTAATTATTATTACGTTAATTTTCTCTGCTGCCAATGCCTCAAATAAACGTTTGCTAAAGCCTGGTATACCTACCATTCCACTGCCCTCTAAGCTTAACAAGCTTACGTGGTTGATGCTAGAAATTCCGGTAATAACTGCATCGTTTTCTGTATTAAATTCTGTAATCGATGTTATTTTAGTACCATAATCTTGGGGTGCAAAAGTGTTTTTCACCCAAATAGGAATATTTAATTGCATTGCAGGTGCAATGGTTGGAGGATAAATTACTTTAGCACCGAAATGCGATAATTCCATAGCTTCTTTGTAAGTGATATGTTTTATGTTTTTAACATTTGCAACCCATCTTGGGTCGGCAGTCATCATTCCACTAACATCTGTCCAAATTTCTAAATTATTTGCGTGTATAGCAGCTGCAAATATTGCAGCTGTATAGTCGCTTCCTCCACGGCCTAAAGTAGTTGTAAAATTGTTACTATTACTTGATATAAAACCAGGTGCAATAAATAAAGAATGGCTAGTTTTTTCTTTAATTAAATTACTAATGTTTGCATTGGTTATTGTAAAATTAACTAAAGCATTACCAAAGGTATCATCAGTTTTTATAACTTGCCTACTATCAATCCAATAAACATTAATATCCAAGCTTTCAATATATGCAGTTATTATTTTGCTACTTAGTAATTCTCCAAAACTTACAATTTTATCTTTTGTACGAGCAGATAATTCTTGTAATTTAAATACCCCTTCACATATACTAGCTAATACATTAAACTCTTCGTTTATAGCTTGTATTGCTAGATTGTTTTGTTCTTTGTTTACAATTAATTCGTTTATTGCTTGTATATGTTGTTGTTGAATATGTTTTAAAATGTTTGTGTAGTTGTTGTTTCCAATGCTTGCATCAATGCCCATTTGTATTAAAGTGTCTGTAATTCCACTTAATGCACTTACAACTACAATAGTTTTACTATTGTTATACTGTTTTACTATTTCTACAACCTTTTTTATGTTGGTAGCGTTTGCCATACTTGTGCCACCAAATTTTAATACGTTAATCATCTATCGTCTGCTTTTTATGTTGGTTGCAATATAATATAATTCATTTTTTATTTAAGCTATAATCTTTAATAACAATGATGAAACTCAATAAAATAAGGGGTTTTAAAAAATAATAACAAACGTTAGTTATTTAATTCATAAGTAGATTATAGATAATTTATAAGTTTATAGCTGTTGATTTTATACTTTAACAACACGTCGCTTAACAAATAATCTCTAACAATGATTATATATTTTTTATGTAGATTTTGTTTTTGGTGCAGTAGTATTTCAATTAAAGTATTGTGCCAACCTTTATCATTTAGTTCAAGTTTTCCAATTTCATCTAAACAAAGAATATCAAAAACATTTTCTTTTAGTGTTTCGCAAATTTGGTTGTGTGCACATTTAAACAAACTTTCGTCAAATACATAATTTCCAACACATAAAATATTTGATGATTTTGGATAAGTAAATTGGGTTAAGTTTTTTGCTTGGTAAGTAACTTTTTGATTATTTTCTTCAAGCATAATATAGCCATCAATAATTTTATCTTGGCGTTTGCACCAGTTAAATAAACTTGTTGATTTTCCTGTTTTAATAGCATTACAAAGTATTACAATACTCACTTATCTTTTGGATTAAATATGATTGAATGAATAAGTACATTTTGAATAAAGAATAAAATTCTTTGTTTGCCTTTTAATTGTTTACTTTCTTTCCAAACGCTTATAAATATTGGTTTAAAGTATGGCAAAATATTAAAAATGTAAATTAGCTCATCTTTGTATTTTTCTTTTTTTGATTGTAAAAGTTTGTTTATTGTATTAATTAAAAATGGAGAAATTATTGTAAACCAAATCCAAATTAAAGAGGTTGTAAAAAGTATATATTTTAATATTGCTGTAAAAGTATTTTTAGTATTGTAAAAGTATAAGTATGTGCATACAATAATCATTAATAACACAGCTGCAATTATTTTATTATATTTCTTTTTTTTGATGATTTTTATGTCATTTTGTTGATCATGTACTATAGGTATTTTTTTATATTCAATAGTATCATTACTAATTAATTTCGAAATTAAATAACCAATAAATAACCCTCCAACTGCATAAATGCTGAGGTATACTGAAATGATAATAAAACTTGCTTTGTTGTTTAAAAAGAATACAGAAGTTGATATGCTATTGATGAACTTATCGATTGCCGTCCATAAATCTTGGCCAAAAAAAATGGTTAGTACTAATAATTTTTGCAAAGCACTTTCGAGCATACAAACCACTGAAAGTAAAACAATTGAATATTTATTAACATTAAAAGCCATATAAATCCAATAGCCTAGTGTTGCTTGAAAAACAACAGCAATATAAGCTGTGAATGGGGATTGTGGACTAAGACTAAGTTTTACAATTAGCACAACCACTAAACTTTTAAATATTTCAGATAAGTGATTATGGCTAATTTTTGAAATCAGTGTAACTATTAAAACTGCAAATCCACCAACTATTAATCCTGTAAATGGGAATTTAAAAGTATGCATTAGTCCGCCAACACCACATTCCATAAAGGCCCACAAAGCAGTAAGTCTTTTTAAGGCTAAAGATTTCTCGGCATTTGATAATGATTGTAAATAAAATTTTTCCATGAATAATTACAAATTTGCGTATTTAAATTATAACTTATTTAATAGTTTTCCTTTCATCGAAATATTGAAAATGTTTAACCAATACATTTGCAACATTGCAAAAGAATATACAAATAGCGTTAGCAGGTAATCCTAATAGTGGTAAGAGTTCACTATTTAATGCACTAACAGGATTAAGTCAAAAAGTTGGAAACTTTCCTGGGGTTACTGTTGAAAAAAAGGTAGGAACTTTGCAACTCGATGAAACCAGTGTTACTTTAATTGATATTCCTGGCACCTACTCTTTATATCCTCGAAGAGAAGACGAATGGGTAGCTTACAAAGTATTAATGGGTTTGGATGAAGAAGTTTTGCCTAATCTTATGATTGTGGCAATAGATGCTAGTAATTTAAAGCGAAATTTACTTTTTCTTACACAGTTAATGGACCTAAAAATTCCTGTAATTGCAGCAGTTACCATGATGGATATTGCAGAGAAGAAGGGAATTGAGGTAGACATTATTAAGTTACAACAGTTAATTGGTGTGCCTATGGTTGTTGTAAACCCTAGGAAAAACAAAGGTCTTACAACCCTTAAAAAAATTATAGAACAAACTATAAAACTTCAGCCAAATGCAAGTAAAGATTATTTTGTTGATATAGCAGCTTTATTACCAAAAGAAGTAGAAAATTTTCCATTAGAAAATGACTATAGAAATTTACATTTTTTAGCAAACTATTCAAAACTTCAACATAATACCAACTTATCTAGCAAGTTTAAAGAAATTGATGAAGTAGTAAATTTTTCATCTTCTAAAGCTCAGGCACAAGAGGTTATACAACGCTATCAACGAATTGGTAGTATTATGCAAAGCTGTGTAAAAGAACCAAATCCACTTGAAAAGAAAATATTTACCGACAAACTCGATAATATTTTATTGCATAGAGTAGGGGGCTATTTTATTTTGTTGTTAGTTTTATTTATTCTTTTCCAAAGCGTTTTTTGGTTGGCTCAATTTCCAATGGATGGTATTGAATGGAGCTTTCAGGCTTTAACCACAAAGCTTCACAACAAAATGGAAGATAATTTATTTACCAGTTTTTTATTAAATGGGCTAATTGCTGGCCTTAGTGGTATTTTGGTGTTTGTACCACAAATTATGATTTTATTTGGACTAATTACTATGCTCGAAGACACTGGATACATGGCTAGAATTAGTTTTTTGAGTGATAAGTTAATGCGTAAAGTTGGTTTAAATGGTAAAAGTGTAATGCCCATGATTAGTGGATTTGCATGTGCTGTGCCAGCCATTATGAGTGCCAGAAATATTGAAAATAGTAAAGAACGTTTTCTTACCATTTTTGTTACTCCACTAATGAGTTGTAGTGCTAGGCTACCAGTATTTACCATTTTAATAGCACTTGTTATTCCTAATACATATTATTTCGGATTTTTAAGTTTGCAAGGATTAGTAATGATGGCTTTGTACCTTTTAGGAATTGTAGTTGCCTTGTTTACAAGCTTTGTATTAAACTTATTTATTAAGGCTAAAGAAAAAAGTTTTTTTATTTTAGAATTGCCTGTTTATAGAGCCCCACGTTGGAAAAATGTTTTTATAACCATGTTTCAAAAAGCTAAAATATTTGTTGTAGATGCAGGTAAAGTTATTATGATAATTAGCTTGTTGCTTTGGTTTTTAAGTGCTTATGGGCCAAACGATAATATGCAAAAAGTAGATGCTAAATATGAAGCATTAATTGCCCAACAACCTAGCCAAAAAAATGTACTCGAAAAGCAATGGAGTGCCGATAAATTGCAACAGTCTTATATTGGACGTTTAGGAGCATTTATTCAACCTGCTTTAACACCACTGGGATATGATTGGAAAATTGGAATTGCTATAATTACCTCATTTGCTGCACGTGAAGTATTTGTAGGTACAATGGCAACTTTGTATAGTGTAGAAGATGATAATGATAGTGGTTTAAGAGAAAAATTGCAAGCTGCAAAACATTCTAATGGGCAGCCTGTTTACACGTTGGCTACTGCTTTATCACTAATGATTTTTTATGTACTTGCCTTACAATGTATGAGCACTTTAGCCATTGTAAAAAGAGAAACCAACAGCTGGAAAGTTGCTGCAGCACAGTTTATTTATATGTCTGGATTGGCATATTTGTTGAGTTTCATCGTATATCAATTATTTAAATAATTGATATTTTTATCAAGCTACATGGTATATTATTTTCAATATTGATTAAATAATTTTTATAAATAAAGTAGCTTAGTTCTTTAAGTAAGAATAAACTTATTCAATTAATTGTGCCTTTCAAATTGCTTTACCATTATATTGCAAATCAATAAATATTAAATCTTAAAAATTTAATCACACATGAAATACTTGCCACTTAACAATCAAATTTTTATTAACAATCGTAAGCGATTTATACAAAAATTAAAACCCAATAGTATTGCAATTTTTAATAGTAATGATGAATGGCCAAGTAATGGTGATGCGTTACATGCATTTAAGCAAAATAGCAATTTATTTTGGCTTACAGGTATTGAGCAAGAAGATTCAATGCTTATTCTTTACCCAAATAATATAGATAAAAATTTTAGGGAAGTTTTAGTATTGGTTCGCCCTAATGAACTTAAAGAAAAATGGGATGGTAAAAGATTAAGAGTTGAAGAAGCAAAAGCAATTAGTGGTTGCCAAACTATTGTTTGGCTAGATAGCCTAGATGCTTTACTTCAAGTTTGGATGCATTTAGCAGATAATGTGTATTTAGATACCAACGAAAATGATAGAAAAGCTTCACTTATTCGTACACGAGAATATAGGTTTATCGACGAAATGAAACATCGATATCCTTTGCATCAATATTACAGAGCAGCTCCAATTCTTAAAAACCTTCGAGCAATAAAATCTAAAGAAGAAATAGAAGTTACTCAACATGCTATAAATATAACTGAAAACACCTTTAGGCACTTATTACAATTTATTAAACCTGGAGTAATGGAGTATGAAATTGAAGCTGAAATTATGCATCAATTTTTAAAGCAACGAGCAACTGGCCAGGCTTATGGAAGCATTATTGCTAGTGGTGATAATGCAAGAATTTTACATTATGTAAATAATAATCAACCCTGTAACGATGGTGATTTAATATTGATGGATTTTGGTGCAAGTTATGGAGGATATAATGCAGATCTTACAAGAACAATACCTGTAAATGGAAAATTTACAGCAAGACAAAAAGAAGTTTACAACGCTTGCTTGCATATACATAACTACGCTAAAAGCATTTTAAAAGTAGGCATTAGCATTGTTGATTATACTGAAAAAGTTGGAGACGAAGCTACAAAACAGTTTATTAAAATAGGATTAATAACAAAAGCTGATGTAAAAAACGAAGATAAAAATAATAGAGCTTATCGTAAATATTTATATCACGGCATTTCACATCATTTAGGAATTGATGTACACGACCTTGGCACAAGAACTGAACCTATACAAGCAGGAATGCTTTTTACTGTTGAGCCTGGCATTTATATTGAAGAAGAAAAGATGGGCGTTAGAATAGAAAATAATTTATGGATAACCAAAAATGGACATATTGATTTAATGAAAAATATTCCAATAACAGTAGAAGAAATTGAACGATTAATGAAGGCGAAATAATTTGCAATGTACCAATTAGCTTTTATGCTAATTTGATAATTAAAATGTTAAATATCAAATCTTAAATTACTATGGCTTTTTATGGAAAAATTTTGTTGTTTGCAATGCCAGCTTTTTTAATTTTAGTATTACTAGAAAAATGGTACGGTTATTATAAACAAAAAGATACCGTGCCTACAATGGATATGATTAGTAGTTTAAGCAGTGGAATTACAAATGTGGTTAAAGATGTTGTAGGCTTAAGTGTAACTGTGATATCTTACGAATGGTTAGTAAAAAATTTGGCAATTGTTCATGTTCAAAATTCAATTTTAATTTATGTAATTGCTTTTATAGCTCTAGATTTCAGTGGTTATTGGGTGCATAGAATTGCCCATACTGTAAACTTTTTTTGGAATAATCACATAATTCATCATAGTAGCGAAGAATTTAATTTAGCTTGTGCACTACGACAAAGTATTTCAGTATTTGTAAAAATATTTGTTGTTTTTCTTTTGCCTGCTGCTTTACTTGGTGTGCCTACTAGTGTAATTGCAATTGTAGCACCTATACATTTATTTGCTCAATTTTGGTATCACACGCAGCATATCAACAAAATGGGTTGGTTAGAAAACATAATTGTTACACCTTCTCATCATCGTGTGCACCATGCTATGAACAAAGAATATATCGACAAAAACTATGGTCAAATTTTTATTTTTTGGGACAAATGGTTTGGCACTTTTCAAGAAGAAATAGCAACTGTTCCTCCTGTTTATGGTATTACAGTTCCTGCTCAAACTTTTAATCCAATTAAAATAAACTTTCAGCACTTATGGCAATTAATTAAAGATGCTTGGCATACCAAAGATTTAAAGAATAAGATTACTATTTGGTTTAAACCCACAGGTTGGAGGCCTAGTGATGTTGCTAGTAAATTTCCTTTAACTAAAATTGAAGACGTATATAATTTTGCCAAGTATAGTCCAGAAAGCTCAACATTTACAATAGTTTGGAGTTTGATACAAATAACTTGTGTGCTGTTGTTTACAAGTTTTTTATTTTATAATATAGCGTCTATAAGCTTGCCCAATATTTTTTTGTATGCTGCATTTATTTTTGCCAGTGTGTACAGTTTTACAGAATTAATGGATAATAATAGATATGCTTATTATTTCGAAATTTTTAAAAACTTGATTGCTGTTTTTGTGCTAGTGCAATTTAAAAGTTGGTTTGGTTTCAGTAATCCTTTGTTGCTCTCATTCATTTTAGTGTATATATTTTCTACAACAATAGTTGTGAGTTTTTATTGTTTAAATAAGCTACAAAAGTTACAGTTAAGCTAATGCAACGAACTTCTGAAATACAAAAGTTGCACCAAAACCAAGTTTGGGATATTGTAATAATTGGAGGAGGAGCTACAGGCTTAGGAGCTGCGTTAGATGCTGCAAGTAGAGGGTACAAAACACTTTTGTTAGAAAAAACAGATTTTGGAAAAGGAACAAGTAGTAAAAGCACAAAACTAGTACATGGTGGTGTGAGATACTTGGCACAAGGCAATTATAAGCTAGTAAAAGAAGCTTTAAAAGAGCGAGGATTGTTGCTTAAAAATGCACCAAATATTACCAAAACACAAGCATTTGTTTTACCTGTGTTTAGTTATTGGCAATGGTTTTATTACGCTGTTGGTTTATTGTTTTATGATATTTTATCGGGTAAGTTAAGTTTAGGAAAAACAAAAATTTTAGGGAAGAAAGAAACCGTAAAATCATTACCAAATATTAATCAAAGCAAATTGGTAGGCAGTGTTGTGTATTACGATGGACAGTTTAATGATACAAGATTATTAATTGATATTGCAAAAAAAGCAACAGCATACAATGCTTGCATTTTAAATTATGCCGAGGTAATTAATTTTGAAAAAGATGAATATCAAAAAGTAAAAGGCATTCAATTCAATGATAAATTATCAAATAAAATATACGATGTTGCAACAAAAGCCGTTATTAATGCAACTGGTGTATTTGTAGATGATTTAATGCTGTTAGATAATAAAAATCATCGTTCAATAATTGCAGCTTCACAAGGCATTCATCTTGTAATCAGTAAAGTTTTTTTTGAAGGTACTAATGCATTAATGATTCCTAAAACTAAAGATGGAAGGGTATTGTTTGCTGTGCCTTGGAATGATGTAATTGTTGTGGGTACAACTGATACACCAATTCAAAAAATTGAAGACGACCCAATTGCCTTGCAAAAAGAAATTGAATTTGTACTTGAACATTTTAATGAGTATTGCACTTCGAAAATTGCAACAAACAATGTTCTGTCTGTATTTGTTGGTCTAAGACCATTGGTAAACAAAGGTAAATCACATACAGCTTTAATGAGTAGAGATCATAGCATAATTGTTGCTGAAAGTGGTATTATTAATATAACTGGAGGAAAATGGACTACTTACAGAAAAATGGCTCAGGATGCCGTTGATAATGCTGTATTTTCTGGTAAGCTCGATAAACGAAAATGTATTACGCAAAGCTTGCAAATCAATACTTTACCAAATAGCAATTTGCAGTTTTCTCATTTAAAAGTTTATGGTAATGAGGCAGAAAGTGTTCAAAATTTCATCAATCAATCTGCGTATCATCAACAAAAAATTCATAGCACATTACCCTTAACTTATGGCGAAGTAATTTGGATAATTGAAAATGAAATGCCACAAACTATTGAAGATATTTTAGCAAGACGAACAAGAGTTTTATTTACTAACGCCACAATTGCAAAAGAAATTGCTCCATTGATAGGTGAATTGTTAAAGCTTCACTTACAAGAAACTGATGTTTGGTTGCAACAACAATTGTACATTTTTGGAGAAGTTGCTAAAAAATACATGATTTAAAATATTTATAAATTTTTCGTTATTTAAAATTCATATTATCACTTTTTTCTGTCATTAAACATTTTGTATAAAATTCCGTTGCAAAAATTATATTCGCAACTTTAACGCATAGCAAAATAATTTAAATAAATGAAGGTAATGAAGTTTGGTGGCACTAGTGTAGGTAAGCCACAACGTATGCACCAAGTTGCACAGTTAATTACAGCAAGTTCTGAACCAACTATAGTAGTTTTAAGTGCTTTAAGTGGCACTACAAATGCTTTGGTAGAAATTAGCAATTGTTTATTGCAAGGTGATAGAAATACAGCAAAGAATAACATTGAAAAGCTTCATCAGCATTATAAGAATTTTGTTCAAGAATTATTATTGGTAGATACTACACGTTCAAAAGGTTTAGACATAGTAAATGAACACTTCGAGTTTTTAAATATTATACTAAAAATTAGTTACAGCGATGCTTTGAATAAAGACATTTTAGCTCAAGGTGAGTTGTTGAGTACAAAATTATTTGCAACTTATTTGCAAGAACAAGGCATTGAGCATCAATTATTATCGGCATTGGATTTTATGACTATTGATAATAATGAAGAACCTCAATTGGGTAGTATTTCTATTAAACTTTCACAAATTTTACAACATCACCCTCAAACAAAACTTTTTATTACGCAAGGTTATATATGTAAAAATGCACGTGGTGAAATTGACAATTTAAAAAGAGGTGGTAGTGATTATACAGCAAGTTTAATTGCTGCTGCTATTAAAGCTAGTGTTTGCGAAATTTGGACTGATATTGATGGCATGCACAATAATGACCCTCGTATTGTTGAAAAAACAGTTGCTATCGAAAAATTAAGTTTTGATGAAGCTGCTGAGCTAGCATATTTTGGAGCAAAAATTTTGCATCCTACATGTATTTGGCCAACGCAGCAAAAAAATGTTCCTGTTAAATTACTAAATACTATGCAGCCCACTGCAAAAGGTACAGTAATTATGGAAGATGCTGGCAGTGTTGGTGTAAAGGCAATGGCTGCTAAAGATGGAATTATTGCTATAAAAATAAAAAGCAGTAGAATGCTTTTGGCACATGGATTTTTAAGAAAAGTATTCGAAGTGTTTGAGAAGTATAAAACTAGTATTGATATGATTACAACTAGTGAAGTTGCAGTTAGTGTAACTATTGATAACGACACTTTTTTAAACGAAATTGTACAAGAACTTACACCATTTGGTACCATTGAAGTTGAAAAAAATCAAACCATCATTTCAATTGTAGGTAATGAAATTGCAAAAACCGATTCAGTTTTGCAAAAACTGTTTACCTCAATTAATCAAATTCCTGTAACAATGGTTAGTTATGGTGGAAGTGCACATAATATTTCTTTGTTAGTACACGAAAGCCATAAAGTAAATACCTTAAAAGCTTTAAATTCTGGTCTTTTTGGATTGTAAAGCTTAGTTAATTTTTTTCATCAACTCATCAACACGTTCAGGAGAAATTCCTGCTGTACAGTTGTTGATGAGTTGTAAATATCCTCCATCGCTTTTTACATATTGTTTAATATAGTTAATGTTTACTATATAGGATTTATGTGTTCTCAAAAACAATGGTATTTCTGCAAGTAAATCCTCAAAATGTTTAAGATTTCGGCTTGCTAAAAGTTTACTTCCATCTTTAAAATAGATGTCACTGTATGCTGCTTCTCCTTTAATCATTACTATATCGCTTGGATTAAAAAAGTGTAAAGATTGTCCACTAGGTACAATAATTTTTTTACTTTCCCAACTAGTACTACTGTTTAAATTTTCCTTTAAAACTTTAAGTTTTTGTGTTTGATGTTGTTCTTCTTTTTTTATAAATCGTTGAACTGCATCAACAAGTTGAGTATGTTGTATAGGTTTTAATAAATAATCAATTGCCGATAATTTAAAGGCTTGTAAAGCATATTCATTATAAGCTGTGGTAAAAATTATATTAAAGTTTACTTCATCATCATCAAAGAAATCTAATAGTTCAAGGCCACTATGACCGGGCATTTCTATGTCTAAAAAAATTAGTTGAGGTTTGTGCTTTTTAATTGCTTTTATACCACTTGGCAAATCTTCACACAAAGCTTCAATCGATAGGTCATTGCAATAAGTTTCAATTACAGCTTGTAATAGTTTACGAGCTTTAGGTTCATCATCAATTATTATGCACTTCATTATACAAATGTTAATGTTGTTTTTTGTAAAATTGTTTTCAATTTACCAAATGCTTCTATCGTTTTACTAACTACTATGCACAAAAGGTATACTCAAGATAACTTTAGTTCCTAATGCATTACCATAGTCATCTTTTTTGTCAATTATTTCAACTGAAATTTGATTTTTAAATCCTTGATTTAATATTTCTAAACGCTTTTTATTTGCACTTGTACTAAACGATTGATGCTTTAATGATTTTTGTTTATTTAATTCATCGCTACGTAGCCTGCCAATTCCATTGTCATCAATAGTTACAGAAACTCCAGCATCAGCTAAATTAAAATTTATCGATAATTGCCAAGGTTTTTTGCTATGTAGTAAGCCATGTTTTATAGCATTTTCTATATATGGCTGAATGAGCATACTAGGTATATAGTTGGTTTCTTGATTAATGTTTTTATCGCAATAAAATTGATAGTTTAGTTTTTCTTCAAAACGCTGTTTTTCTAAGTTAAGATATAGTTGTAATGCTTTTATTTCAGTAGCAATGCTTATGCTTGATTTATTACTCATGTCTAAAATCATCCTAGTTAATTCAGAAAATTTTCCTAGATATTCAGATGCATTTTCTTTTTCGTTGGTATATATGTAAGATTGAATAGTATTAAGGGCATTAAATAAAAAATGAGGATTCATTTGGCTTTTAATACTAGCAAGCATACTTTGTTGCAGTTCTTTTTCGAGCTCAATTTTCTGTGATAGTAAACTTGCTTGAAGTTTTTGATGTTGTAACTGTCGTTTAAAATAAATGTACACAATTAAGCAAGCTAAAACAATTACCAAGCTTACAAACCAAAGCTCTTTATAAAATGGGGTTGCAATTTTAAATGTGATGTAAGTTGGTAAAGTTGATTCAACTCCATCTTCATTTATAGCTTTAATAGAAATATTGTATTTGCCAGATGATAACGAAGGTAAGTTGATGGTACTTGAATTTGAAGCTACAATTTGCCAAGGTTCATCGTTTATTTTATATTTTACAATTATTCCATCAGTTGATTTAAAGCTTAAAGCAGAAAAATGAATACTTATATTGTTTTTGTTGGTGGGAAGTGTTTTATTATTTTGCCAATCAACCTTTTCGCCATTTACCAATATTTCGTTAACAAAAATGTTGGGTGAAATAGAATTTGTTTTTTTTGTGTTTAGGTCGAAATTAACCAACCCAATAGAAGTTGCTATCAACAACTTTTGTTTAAATACAAGTATATCTTTTATTTCGGCTTTTGGTATTCCATCGGCATTAGTAAATACTCTTTTTTGTTTTGTTAAGGTATTGTACTCAATTAAACCATCATCTGATACTAGGTATAAAAAATTGTCGTAGTTATGTATTTTATAAATTGCATTATTGGTAATTGCTATTTGTTCTGCCTTTTTATTATTAATTGCAAACACACTTTGTATAAAGGTTCCAGCAAAAACTGTGTAATTATTACAAGTAAGTTGTGAAGCATAAATTGACTGGTTTTGATATTTTATTTCACCATTACCGATGGGGCTAAAATAAAATAAACCATTTGCAGTAGCTACATATAAAGTTTGAGTAGAGGCATGGTATAGAGCATCTCTACATCTGCCTTTTTGAATATTTAATTTGTAAATATTTTTTTCGATTAATCCGTTTTTTGTAGTAAGCCAAGATGGTATTTCATGAATATCGATAGATGATTTGGCATTAATTATTCCAATATCACTTGCATAAGCAACTGCATACAAATTGGTATTAATAGGCGAAACATTTTTTGCTGCAATTTGATAGCTAAGAACTTTTGTTCCTTCGAGTATATTTAATTGATTACTTGATACAAAAATTTTATTACTATTATCAAATGTAATATTCAACACTTCATGATTATTGGGTAGTTTTAAAATTGGTTGAAAGAGTTTAGTGTTAGGGTCAAAATTTACAATGGCATTGGTATTAGTTCCTAGTAAAATATTGTTAGCATTTTTACAAATTGTTGTAAAACTCTCGTTGTTGAAGTTATAAAGTTTGCTATCAATATTGGGAACAATTAGCACTCCATTGTTTAATGTACTAAACCAATAATTTCCTTCTTTATCAATCAATACTTTAGAAACACTATTATTTCTAAAAAAAACTTGTCCATTGTATTTTGGCTCAAACTTCTCGTTAAAACAAAAAGCACCTGTACTTGTGCATACCCAAATTTCATTATTTATTACAGATACATCTTGTATTAAAACACCTTTGGGTAAGTAAGGCAATGCATTTAATTTATTGTTATCTAGTAAATAAACATATGGATAAATGTTTTTAGTAATTGCATAAAATTTACGCTGAGATTTTATGATATAGTTGAATGCAAAATTGGTTGGTTTCAAATTAAATACTGTACTATAAGTTACTCCATTGTACTCAACAACCTTGTTATTGCTTAAAAAGTAAGCTACATTATTTTCGAAAAAAACACCATTATTTTTATTTGAATCTAAACCACTTGAAGTTGTTTTTTGAGTGTTTAAATTGAAAGTTTTTAAGCTATCAAATTTTATTGACACCAAATTATTATTTACTAAACCCACCATGCTAAAAGGACCAGGTGTGCTAAATTTTATTTTTTCGAGTTCATTATTCGAAGTTGTTTTAAAATAATTACCAGAAAAATCTTGGCAGTAAATAGCATCATTTATTTCTAATAAATTACTCAAGCTTTTGCTTTGTGCCGAACTGTTTTTATAGTTCAAAAACTGCTTGCCATCATACCTACTAAGTCCTTTGTCATGAGCAATCCATATAAAGCCTTTTTTATCTTGTAATATATTATAAACTGTATTGCTTGGTAATCCTGTAATATTATTTAATACTCGGTGCACAGGATCTTGTGTTTTTGCTGTAATGCTAAAACTAATACATAGTATAGTAATTAAATACTTCATTTATTTTTCAAAGATAAAAGCATAAAATTCAATTTCATAAAACCAAAAAGGCATTTGGTAAAACGATGATTTATATGCTTTTAATTTCTAAAGTATTTCGCTCAAAATATTAAAAATGAAAAAATTATTTACTCTACTTTTAAGTACTTTGGTAGCAACTGCTTTCTCACAAACTCCTATTCAAGAGTTTAATTTTAATGGTAGTAGAAGCAATACTGCCAATACTTTAATTTTAAATTCGGCTGGCAGTGGTTTAATTACCTACGGTGAGGATAGAAATTATACAGCAACTAATGCTGTAAATATTTCCAACACAGCTAATCTATCACTTAGTGCTTTTAATTTAGGATTACCAACTGGTAGTAATGCAAGAAGTGTTGCTTTTTGGATAAAATTTAATGCCACCATGCCAGCACACATAATATTGAGCTATGGCGATAATTCTGGCACTGGAACGGCTTATGTAATTGAGCAAAATAGCACAAGTGTCGTTGTTTCTTCTTGGAACACAACGCCACATACTGCACCAGCAGCAATTAATGTTGGAGAATGGTATCACTATGTAGTTACACTAAGTGGCACCACATCAAAAGTTTATAGAAACGGAGTATTACTAAATACAAATTCTTCATTTACAGCAAATACTGCAACAGGCTCTCTATTTTATATTGGTAGAACTGCTAGTTCTCAAACTGCCAATTTTGTTTTAGACAATTTACAAATTTATAATACTGCTCTTACAGATGCTCAAGCACAAGCTGCTTACTTAGCTGGATCAAGTTCTCCAAGTATTGCCTCGGTTACATCAACTGTAAACTCTAGCACACAAGCTACTGTAAGTTATAATGTAACAGCCAATTCAGGTGCAGCCACTTCAACAGTTCATTATAGTACCAACAAAACAAATTTAAATAATTCAGTTGCTGGTCCTGTTTCTTTAGGTAGTACAACTGCAAATGCTTCTGTAGCTATTGGGGGGTTAACAGCCAATACAAAATATTATTACGAAGTAAGGGCAGTAAATAGTTTTGCTACAATAGTTCATGGCTTAGATAGCTTTACAACTTTTGCCTCAACTACACCTCCATCTATTTCTAATGTTGTAGGAACTGGTGGTTTTTTAAATGGTACTGTAGCATTTACTATTACACCTAATTTTGGCAATACAACAGCAACCTTAAGGTATGGAACTGTAAGAACTAGTTTAACTTCATCTGCATCTGCAGGAACGTTTAATGCAAATACTTTAAATACTAGCACCAACAGTGATGTAGGTTTAAATTCTTTATTAGATTCTACGAAATATTATTTTAGATTAGAAGCTACTAATAGTGCAGGTACTAGTACTTCTGCATTGGATAGTTTTACAACTAGAACAGTATTAAGAAATGGTTTAATTGCTTATTATGGTTTTAATAACAACTTTAATAGCCACAATGGTTTGTACAATCTTACAAGTGCCACAGGAACAAGCCCTACATTTAATGTAAATGGTAGATATGGACAAGCTGCAAGCTTTAATGGTAGCCAAGCTTTAAGCAATACTACATTAGCTGATGCTTTTCCAGCTTCTCCTACTAAGGTAGCTTATTCTATTTGTTTTTGGGAAAATAGAGCATCGGTTGCTACCAATTTTGCAACAACTTTTGAAATGTTTGTATCTCAATTTTTTAGAGCAAGAACGGGCGGAGCAAGTGTTTACGAATATGGATTTGCTTATTCATCTACAGCCTTCAATGTTCAAAATTCTGCAGCAACTTCATGGGCTGGTCAGTTAAATGCTTGGCATCACTTTGCAATAACGGTTGGCGAAGCTACTACTGGTGTTTATCGTATGCGATTATATATTAATAGTATACTAGTAAACGATTTTGTAATTACTGGAAATGATGTATTGCACAAGTTTAATAATCTTTTTGTTGTAGGTGGTGGTGTAATAGGACAAACAACTAATTTATCGAACGATAAATATTACAATGGTTTAATTGACGAATTATATATCTATAATAAAGTACTTACACTAGATGAGATTGGTATAATAAGAAACAATAGCAATGCCATTTTGCCAACAAAAATTACCGATTTCTCTGTGCTTAATAAAGAAAACACCAACATTCTTAATTGGAAGAGTGAGAATGAAATTAATGTAAAACAGTTCAACATTCAACACAGTATAAATGGTAAGGATTTCGAAACTGTAGGAACAGTTGCTGCAAACAAGCAAGTAAATTATAGCTATAAGCATTATGGTTTTATCAATTCAACTAATCATTACTATCGATTACAAATTATTGATAAAGATGGTTCTATTGCCTACAGCAATATCCTTAAATTACAGACAAGTAACAACAGTAATAGCCTTAAAATAGAAGCTTATCCAAGTATTACAAAAGGTAATATTACAGGGATAATTACTAATAATAAAGTTGAAACTGCAACAGTGCAAATTTTAAATAACAATGGCACAATTGTAAGTAAACAAAATGTTGTTACTACTATTGGTAGCAATAGTTTTAATATAGATATCACTAATCAATCTAGTGGCTTGTATTTGTTGCAAGTAATAACTAAAAGTGGAATTAGCACACAAAAAATTATGAAAAACTAAGATTGATATTTGTTTTTTAATAAAAAGCCAGTTGTTATAAAACAATTGGCTTTTTTGTTTAAACTTATTTAATTTTCATTCAAACTTTTTAAGTATTAAATTCTGCATTTACCAATATTCATGATATTTGTAGCCCAATTCAAAATTTTCATGCAAGGATTAAAAACTAAATATATCACTCCCAATCAACATGGTTATTATGGCAGTTTTGGAGGAGCTTTTGTTCCTGAAATGCTGTACAAAAATGTAGATGAACTGCAGCAACAGTATTTATCAATTATCAATTCAACAAGTTTTAAAACTGAGTTTGATGCGTTGTTGAGAGATTATGTTGGTCGCCCAACTCCATTATTTTTCGCTAGTAGATTAAGTGAAAAATATCAAACCAATATTTATCTTAAGCGTGAAGATTTATGCCATACGGGTGCTCACAAAATTAATAATACTATTGGCCAAATAATTTTGGCACAACGATTGGGAAAAACAAGAATTATTGCCGAAACAGGGGCAGGCCAACATGGCGTTGCAACTGCAACTGTATGTGCTTTAAAAGGCATGGAGTGTATTGTTTATATGGGTGAAAAAGATATAGAACGCCAAGCACCAAACGTTGCAAGAATGAAAATGTTAGGAGCAAAAGTTATACCTGCAACAAGTGGAAGTAAAACATTAAAGGATGCAACTAACGAAGCTATTAGAGATTGGATAAACAACCCAATTGATACGCATTATATCATTGGTAGTGTTGTTGGGCCTCATCCTTACCCCAATATGGTGGCAATGTTTCAAAGTGTAATTAGTCAAGAAATTCGTCAGCAACTATTAACCCAAACTGGTCACGAATTACCAAACACTGTAATTGCTTGTGTGGGTGGAGGAAGTAATGCTGCTGGTGCTTTTTATCATTTCTTGGAAGAAGCGTCAGTAAATATTATAGCTGTTGAAGCAGCTGGTTTAGGTGTAGAAACAAAATATTCTGCAGCAACTACAGCTTTAGGTACTCCTGGCATTTTACATGGTAGCAAAAGTTTACTCATGCAAACTTCAGATGGTCAGGTTGTTGAGCCTCATAGTATTAGTGCAGGGTTGGATTATCCAGGTATTGGGCCAATGCATGCTAACTTGTATGAAACAAAAAGAGCCGTTTTTTTGAGTGCAACTGATGATCAAGCCTTAGAGGCAGCATTTGAAGTAAGTAAACTCGAAGGAATAATTCCAGCATTAGAAACTGCACATGCTTTTGCAATTTTAAAAACTGCACCAAAAGAATTGCTTGAAGGTAATGTAGTTATTTGCTTAAGTGGCAGAGGGGATAAAGATTTAGCAACTTATATGCAGCATTTATAAGCTTTGTTGTAGTTTCTTCTCTATATTCTCAATAATTTCAGTTATTGAATTATTGTAAGCCCACTCAATACTTCCATCTCTTTTAAACCAAGTTAGTTGTCTTTTGGCGTATTGTCTTGTATGAATTTTAATAAGTTCTACAGCTTTTTGT
>JBMLOR010000068.1:0-21429 GCA_049242865.1 Chitinophagaceae bacterium
GCTTAATGCGATTAAAAAAATTGTTTTTTGCACAGTATAATATTGGAGAGTAAAATTTATTGTTGAATGATTGATTTTTGATTGATTGATATTGCTCAATAAATTTTCAACTGGTTTAGTAAATAAGTTTTTGAATGATTGATTTTTTGTTTTATTAAAATAAATAAATCATCAATCAACAAATTATAAATAATAATGGAAGATATTCTTTTAATACAAGCCATAGAACGCTACTTAGATGGTACAATGTTACCTGCTGAGAAAGCATACTTTGAAGAGCTAAGAACTAATAATTCTGAAATAGATCAAATGGTGGTAGAACATAACATGTTTTTACACCAAATAGATAATTTTAGTAATAGAGTTAATTTACAACATAGCCTTCAAGATGTTCATGCAAAGCTTTTATCACTTGGCGAAATAAACGAAGGTCAACCAAAAACTACCAAAGCAAAAATTGTAAGTTTATATCAACGCTACAAACAAGTATCGTTAGTTGCTGCAAGCGTAGGTGGTGTAATAGCATTATTTGTAACAGCATTATCTGCTTATTTTTCTCCAAACAATAGTGGAATTGTTGAGTTGGGCAATAAACTTGAGGCAATTGAAGCCAAAACCAAAAAAATTGAGCATAAGGTTAATGAGGCTGCTGCAAAAAGCAAATTACCCGATAATCAAAAATACATTAGTGGTGGAACTGGCTTTTTAATTGATGCCAAAGGTTATTTAGTAACAAGTGCCCACGTTTTAAAAGGCAATGGTGCCAATGTTGTTGATTACAACGGCAATGAGTACAAAGCTACTATTGTAAAAATTGATTTAGCCAAAGATTTAGCCATTTTAAAAATTGTTGACGACGAATTTGTTGCTCCTAAAAATTTGCCTTACGGAATAAAATCAAAAAATGCAAATTTGGCTCAGGAGGTGTATACATTAGGCTATCCAAGAAATGAAATGGTGTACAATTCTGGTAACATTAGTGCAAAAACAGGTTTCAACAACGATACTTCAACTTATCAATTACAATTAAACGCCAATCCTGGAAATAGTGGTGGCCCCATTTTAAATAGTGATGGAGAAATTGTAGGTGTTTTATTGAGCAAACAAGACCATGCCGAAGGTATAAGCTTTGCTGTAAAAAGCAAATATTTATTGAAATTTATTGAAACATCTAAAAAAGAAGATACTGCTTTAACTAAAATTAAAGTACCAACATACGCTCAAGTAAGCAATAACAACAGAGAAACACAAGTAAGCAAAATACAAAGCTGTGTATTTTTAGTAAAAGCTTACGGTAGATAATAAAATTGCTTTGAAGAACTATTTCCCTCAGTGTAAAAGCTGGGGGATTTTTTTTAAAGCCCCTAAAAAATTATAAAGTTTAAAAGTTTAATCAATAAACATACAAATTCCTTAACCCTTATTTTTGCCATCTTTTTAACAAACACATGAGTCATCCTTTAGGAAAATTAATAGCTATTGGTGGTGCTGAAGATAAAGGCACTGATCTTGAGAAAGGTGAAATACAACGTAATAACCTCAACTTTTTTGAACTAGGAATTTTGCACAAAATTGTTGGCGAAGCAGGTGGCTTGCATGCACGCATAGAAGTAATTACTACTGCTAGCATGATACCTTATGAAGTAGGCGAAGGTTATTTAGATGCATTTGGAAAAATAGGTTGTACCAACGTAGGTTTAATTCATATAAGAAATAGAGAAGATGCACAACAAGCAGTTTACGAAGAACGTATAAAAAACTGTGTTGCTGTAATGTTTAGTGGTGGAAACCAATTGAGATTAACCACAATTTTTGGTGGAACAAAATTCTTTTCAATCATAAAAAAGCGATACGAAACTGAACCAAACTTTATAGTTGCTGGTACTAGTGCAGGTGCAATGGCCATGAGTAATACTATGATTTATGAAGGAAATGCTACAAAAGCACATTTAAAAGGTGAAGTAAAAATTACAACTGGATTGGGATTTATGGATAATGTAATTATTGATAGCCATTTTGAAAAAAGAGGAAGATTTGGTAGGTTGGCTCAAGCAGTTGCAGCAAATCCTGGTTGTATTGGTATAGGATTAGGAGAAGATACTGGAATGCTGATAACAGAGGGCAACAAAATGCAAGCTATTGGCAGTGGTATGGTAATGATAATTGATGGGCACAACATAAAGCACAGCAATATTGCTGATATACCTGATGGAAATCCTATAAGTGTAGAAAACCTAAAAGTGCACCTTTGTGAAAATGGTAATGGCTATTGGGTAAACGAAAGAAAGTTTATTGTAGAAACTACTACAGGTGCTTTAATAGCAAAGCAGGTTCATGTTGAGTAATTTGTTAAAGAATATTCAAATGACTTCTAACTCCTGCTTTTGCCAAAATATACATTTTGCTATAATCGGGTATTCTTATTCTTGTGTTTAAAATTGCTTGCGGCTCAACGTGCTTTATTTTTACAAATAAACTTAAGTAATATTTATAAGCAACATAAACTCCAAAACGAGCTTTTATGGGCAATTGGGTAATTGCTAAATAAGCATTATCGAAATCAAATTGTATATCTTTTTCAATTTCTACCTTATCCTTTAAAGTAAAGTTTTTAAAATCACAATTAGGAAAATACATTCTGCTTAAACCTTCGTAATCTGCTTTAACATCTCTTAAAAAATTTACTTTTTGAAAAGCAGCTCCCAAACTTTTTGCTCCTGGTTTAAGTTTTTCGTACATTGTTTTGTTTCCTTCACAAAATACATGAAGGCACATTAAACCTACCACTTCTGCACTTCCATAAATGTATTTTTCATACCCTTTTCTGTCATATTGAGTTTCGTTTAAATCCATTTCCATACTATACAAAAAAGATTCTATCAAATCTAAATCAATTTTGTAGGTGTTAACGGTGTCTTGAAAACTGTTTAGTATAGGGTTTAAACTTATGCCTCTTTCAATGGCTTTAAAAGTTTCACTTTTAAATTCGTTTAATAAATCTTTTTTGGGGTAATTATGAAATGTATCAACAATTTCATCAGCAAACCTCACAAAACCATAAATGTCGTGAATAGGTTGGCGTAAATCTTTGTGCAACAACTTAATTGCAGAAGAAAAACTCGTACTATACTTTTCAGTAGTATTTCTGCTACAATCTCTACTTATTTCGGTAAATAAAGTCTGATTTGTCATACAAATAAATTAAAGATTATTAATGTAAATTCAACAAAAAATTAAACAACTTAAATAATGGTTTTGTTTATTTAATGAATTTCAAAATTTCGTTTGCCAATACCTCACCACTTATTAAACTTGGTGGAACACCGGGTCCAGGAACAGTTAACTGACCAGTATAAAACAAATTTTGCACTTTTTTACTTTTGCATGATGGTTTTAAAATACTCGTTTGTAATAGCGTATTTGCTAAACCATAAGCATTGCCTTTAAATGCTCCATAATCATTTATAAAGTCTTGTACAGCATAACTTTTTTTATAAATAATATGTGGCTTAATAGTTTGTTGCAACTTTTGTTCTGCTCTTGCCACAATCATATCAAAATATTTATCTCTTATTTCTTCAGTATCTCCATTTAAACCTGCTGCAATTGGTATTAAAAAAAACAAATTTTCACAACCTTGAGGAGCTACTGATTCGTCAGTTACACTAGTTGCACTCATGTAAAACAAAGGATTTTTTGGCCAAGCTTTGGTTGTATAAATTTCATTACCATGAACATCGAAGCTGGTATCAAAAAATAATGTATGATGTTGTAAATTCTCGAGTTTTTTATTAATTCCTACATAGTAAAGCAAACAACTAGGTGCCATTACCCTTTCATCCCAATACTTAGCTGAATAACTTTGTAATGCAGTAGGTAACAATGTTGTTTCTATATGATGATAATCAGCACCACCAAGTACTACATCTGCAGCATAGCTATTTTTGTTTGTATTAACAGAACTAATTTTATTTTCAAAAAATGTAAAGCTTGTAACTTTTTCGTTGAATTTGAACTCAACGCCTAATTCTTTTGCTAAGCTAAACATTCCTTCTACAATGCTATACATTCCCCCTTTAGGAAACCAAGTTCCACCTACAATATCTGCATAGTTCATTAAGCTATATAAAGCAGGAATATTTTGAGGCAATGCCCCTAAAAACAATACAGGAAACTCTAAAAGTTGTTTCAGCTTTGGATGTGTAAAATATTTACTTACATGCTTTTTCATGTTTGTAAATACATCTAACCTAACAACTCCCTTTATAACCTCCCAATCTGCAAATTCAGTGATTGAATTACCTGGCTTAAATACCAATTTATTGATACCTACTTGGTATTTATATTTCGCTTCTTCTAAAAATAGTTCTAAGTTTTTGGCTGCACCTTTTTCATAACTTTCGAAAAGATTTTTCAAACCCTCAAGGCTTGCTGGAATATCCATGCTATCATCTTCCCAAAATATGGTGTAAGATGGGTCGAGTCTTTTTAAGGTATAATAATCGCTAACTTTTTTGTTGAATTGGTTGAAGAATCTTTCAAAAACATCTGGCATCCAATACCAACTTGGCCCCATATCAAATGTAAAGCCATTGGCTTCAAGCTTTCGAGCCCTTCCTCCTGGTAAATCATGCTGTTCTAGCACAGTTACATGGCAGCCGGCTTTTGCTAAAAAGCAAGCAGCAGATAAACTGGCAAAACCAGAGCCAATAATGATTAATTTTTGTGACAGAATTTTAAATATTAATTAAACAAATCTATGGTCTTTCTATTTGTTCTTTGAGTAATTTTCTTGCAAAGTGTATTCTGCTTTTTATTGTACCTAGAGGTTCGTTTAATGCTTTTGCAATTTCGTGGTATTTATATCCTTCAAAAAACAACATAAATGGTTGTTTAAATATAAATGGCAAATTATGAATGGCTGCCTGAACTTCTTTCATGTTCAGTGTGGCTACACCATCGTTAGTTGTTACTGTTGTTTTATAATTGGCTAAAGCCTCAGTGGTAGTAGCTGTTAAGAAAGTATTTTGTTTTGCTTTTCGGCGGTAGTCGTTAATAAAAATATTTCTCATTATAGTATACAACCAAGCCTTAACATTAGTACCCATGTTATATTTATCCTTATTGGCAAGAGCTTTAAAAATTGTTTCCTGATAAAGATCTTTTGCTAGCTCTAGGTCCTTTGTCAAGGTAACAGCATAAGGACGTAAAAATTCAGAATGGTTTACTAATGTGTTTGTAAATTCTAAGTTGCTCATATACTATTGTTTAACTTTTGAAGACACAAACTTAAACAGCTTATCAATAGCAACCAAAATAATTTGTTTAATTTTTTAAAATAATTTGTTAAACAAAAGCTAAAAAATATTTCAGTTCGTAACAGATTGTAAAGCAATATGTTACAAATGATTAAACAAATTAACTATAAATATTAAAAATTAATTAAAACCACAAATTGTGTGAAAAAGTAAGTCCCCATAAAAAAAAGAGGTTCATATTGAACCTCTTTTTGAAAAATATTTAAACAAGATTTATTCAACGTACCATTCTTTAACCACATATTTTAGTTGTCTGTTTACATCCCAAGCTTCCATTTCTTTAGCAACGTCACTTAAAAAACTAGCTCCAATACTTCCATCTACAATTCTATGGTCGTAACTAAGCGACAAGTACATCATGTGTCGTATACCAATAAAATCTCCTTTATCAGTTTCGATAACTACCGGACGTTTTTTAATTTCACCAACAGCCAAAATAGCAACTTGAGGTTGATTTATAATTGGTGTACCCATGATACTACCAAAAGTGCCCACATTAGTAAGCGTAAATGTTCCCTCAGTTACATCATCTGCTTTTAATTTACCTTCTCGAGCATTTGTTGCCAATGTATTTACACTACGTGTAAGATTTACAAAATTTAATTCGTCGGCATTTTTTATTACAGGTACAATTAAGTTACCACTTGGTAATGCAGTAGCCATACCAATGTTGATGTCTTTTTTCATGATAATTTTATCACCATCTACACTACTGTTGATGATAGGATAATGTTTCATTACTTTTAAAATACACTCGATAAACATTGGTGTAAAGGTTATTTTCATTCCTTCACGCTTCTCAAATTCATCTTTTATTTTACTACGCCAAGTTACCATATTGGTAACATCAGCTTCTGCAAAGCTGGTAACGTGTGGACTAGTTTGCTTGCTATGCACCATGTGTTTGGCAATAAGTTTACGCATTCTATCCATTTCAACAATCTCAGCATTTTTGTAGGTTGTGCCACTAAATGTTCCAACTACTTGGTTGGCTGTTGTGGTTTGAGATGCTGGTTGCTCACTATTTGGTGATTCTTTAACTACCTCATCGGCATTTGATTCAACATTTAAAGCAGTTTCAGCAACTGCAGCACTGCTAGCAACAACTTCTTCAATAGCATCATGAGCAGTTGTAGTTAATTGTGCAATTTCTTGAATATCTTCTTTTAGAGGTTCATTAGATTCTTTTGGTTTATCTCCTAACCAAGCATTTGCAGCGAGAGCAGCTGCACTTGCAACACCAACTTCAGTTGCAATTGGGTAAGCTTCATTTTCTTGTTTTGCTAAAGGAATAGAAAGCGTATTTTCAATTGGCTCAGTAACATTTTCTTGAACAGAAACTGGAGCTACTGCTTCTATAGGTGAGGTTACAAATTGTTGTGGTGCACTTACAACACTAGTTGCATTTAATTTGCCAGCTCGTTTATCAGCAATATATTGCAAAACATCTTTTTTGCTAACTCTACCATCTGCTCCTGTACCAGGAATTCTTTCGAGTTCGCTTAAACTTAGTCCTTCGCTATTAGCAATATTTAAAACTAAAGGTGAAAAAAAGCGATTATTTAATGGTGTAGAAGGAATAGCAGCAGGAACAAAAGGAACAAACTCTTGAACTGGTGCAACTGGTTGCTGGGGTAAAGTTGGTAAATCAGCAATCACAGGCTCTTCAACTAAATGAGCAACAGGTGCAGCCTCCACAACAGAAACTACAGGCATTGGAGCTTTAACTTCAACAGTTTCTGCAACTTCTGTTTCAATTCTTACCAAAACAGCACCAACAGGTACAACAGCATTTACATCGTACAGTATTTCTTTTACAATACCTGCAGTTGTGCTAGGCACTTCACTATCAACTTTATCAGTTGCTATGTCTAAAATAGTTTCATCTAATTTAACAAAATCACCAACTTTTTTGTACCAACGTAAAATGGTAGCTTCCATTATACTTTCGCCCATTTTAGGCATTACTAAATCTATTAAAGCCATAATTTTATTTTTCGCTTTTTGTGTTGAAGAATAGTAAAAAAATTACTAAACTTTTAAGTACCAATTAAATGTAAAAACATATAACTAGAAACTTTAATTAATCAAAAATAAACGTGTAAAAGATATTATTGACTATGGGTTATCCACAATTAATTCACGTAGCATGTTTAATGCAGCATTTGCGGTGAGTTGTATATTTCTCTCTCTATCAAATCTTAGTTGAATTTTATTGGTTCTTAATTCATTTTTACTACACACAGCAAGCCATACAGTACCAACAGGCTTATCTGAAGTACCACCATTGGGACCCATAATTCCACTAACAGCTATAGCATAATCAGTGTTTAAAATTTTTCTGGCATGGTTGGCCATTTGCGAAACTGTTTCTTCACTAACTGCTCCTTTTTCTTGAAGAATATTGTTAGATACGTTTAGAACATTTTCTTTTACATCATAACTATAACTAATTACACTGCCTTCGTAATAACTAGATGCACCACTTTTTTTAGTAAGCAAATGGGCAATATAACCACCTGTACAACTTTCAGCAGTTCCTACAGTTTTCTTTTTTTGATTTAATAAATTACCCACGATTTCTTCAAGAGTTTCATCTTTATCAGAAATCATGATTTTTTTTACAATTGATTTCAATTGAGTAAAAAAATATTCCACCTCAGATTCTAGGTTTGTTGCAGCAAAACCAACAGCAGTTAATCTTAAACGAACCATCCCATAATTTGGTAAATATGCAAGTTTTATATGGCTAGGAAGTTGTGCTTCGAAATCAACCAACATTTCTGCAATTACAGATTCGCCAACACCCATTGTGATTAAGGTTTTATGAATTATAGTTTCCCCTACAAATTTTTTACTAACGATGGGAATAACATGGTTTTTTGTAATCCACTTCATTTCATGTGGCACGCCAGGAAGTGCAAAAAATAACACATCATTTTTTGTGAAAAGCATACCGGGTGCTGTACCAACTGCATTTTTTAAAACAGTACATACATCGGGCACCTCGGCTTGTTTTTTGTTTCTTTCTAATAAAGGACCTGTTTTTTTAAAAACTTGCTCAAATAAGTATGTAACATGTTGTAAGGTAGGTTCATGTAAAACCATTTTTCCGTTAAAATAATTACACAACAAAGGTTTTGTAATGTCGTCGGCAGTTGGGCCCAAACCTCCAGTAAGTACTACTATTTTTGATGTTTTTTGTGCATCATCTAATGCTTTCCAAATATTATTATAATCATCTCCAACTGCAATTCTTTTTTCAACAATAATTCCTATGTTGTTTAAAGATTGGGCTATAAAAGCACTATTAGTATCAATAACTTGCCCAATTAGCAATTCATCTCCAATAGTAATTATGGTTGCTTTGGTACTTTCTTTAGTATTATCTGCCATTTTTTGAAATACTTGTTTAGTTCACAAATTTTAATACATATAACACATAAAACAATAAATAGGTTTTTTATTATTTAATTTTGATGTTCATCATTATAATAATCATGACTAAATATGCATATACCTTTTTGCTAATAACATTGTCATTAGCAACATTTTCACAATCAACCAAAAGAAAAATAACCAATACAATTGGGTCGAAAAATCTTATTGAATTTTTAATGCAAAAGAAATCAAACCTATTTGAGCATATCCTTAAAAATAAACAAGAGTTGAATGTTCAAATTGTGTATACACAAATAAATAGAGGAAAAAACGGGTTACCAAAATTTACAACGCACAGCTTTAATACAAATAAGCAAAACTATTTTTATCCTGCTAGCACCGTAAAAATGCCCATTGCATTTTTAGCATTAGAAAAATTAAACGAGCTAAAAATTAAAGGTTTGGATATGAACACAACCATGATTACAGATAGCAATTATTATAAGCAATCTGTTGTATATAATCAGCCAACTGCAAATAATGGAAAACCCACGATTGCCAACTATATTAAACAAATTTTTTTGGTAAGTGATAACGATGCTTTTAATAGATTGTACGAATTTTTAGGCCAAGATTACATTATGAGAAAATTAAAAGAAAAGGGTTACAACGCCACAGTTCGACATAGATTACAACTTGCACTTACAACAGAAGAAAATAAACATACCAATGCTGTATACTTTTATAGCGACGATGGAAAATTAATTTATAAACAACCTGCTCAATACAATAAAAACGAAATAAATCCGTTAAAAGTAAGGCTAGGTAAAGGTTATTATAAAAATGGAATGCTAATTAATGAACCTTTTGATTTTAGTGAGAAGAACCAAGTTTACTTAGAAGAACTTCACCAAATGCTACAAAGTGTTGTTTTTTATAAGTACTGGCCAAGTAATAAAAAGTTTCTTTTATCCGAGAAAGACCTTAAATTTGTGCTGCACTGGCTAAAATCTTACCCTGCCGAAAGTGATTATCCCCCTTATGACACAGCCCATTATTGGGACACATATTGTAAGTTTTTGTATTACGGTTCAGAAAAATGCAACGTTAACCCTAATATAAAGATCTATAATAAAGTTGGAGATGCCTATGGTTTTTTGATTGATGTTGCATACATCACCAACGAATCTCTAGGTATTGAGTTTATGTTAAGTGCTGCAATAAGTTGCAACACTGATGGTATTTATAATGATGATAAATATGAATATGACACAATTGGTTTTCCTTTTATGAGAGATATTGGAAAAACCATTTATGAATATGAATTGAATAGGAAAAAAGTTAAAAAAAGTGATTAAACATTAAAAATTATGACAACATATTGTAATTATACAGTTAAGACAATGATTGTCAGATACATGGTCTTTATTTTTATTGCTACATTATTGGGTAGCTGTACCAAATATTCAAATGCGTTAGGCACCAACAACAACAATAATAATAATGGGCAAGCCCCAACACCTTTACCACCTGGTGGGGGTTCTGGCTCTGGAGGAACAGGCTCAGGTTCTGGTGGAACTGGAGGAGGAACAGGTTCTGGAGGTACAGGCTCTGGAAGTGGCAGTGGAGGGCAAACTACAAACCCAAATGTTCCATTAAGCTATGTTCAAGCCCTATTTTTTACCAACCTCAATCAACAATACGTTAACATAAACGACAGTGTATCTTTAAAATTTGATGGCAGCTACACAAATTTATATGCTGGCGTTAATAACTTTAGGTTTAAACAAGGACCTGGTAACGCAACAGATAGAGTATACACTGCTAACAGTTATTTTTTAAGACCATACTCATTTTACAGTTATACACTTTATCCAACTTCAAGTGCACAAGTAAACGAAACATTAATTATAAACGACATCACTGCTCCAGCAATTGGCAAAACAAATGTTCGTTTTATTAGCTTAGATCCATTTACTAGCACAATACCAGTTACTTGTAGACTAGAAAATGGTCTTGGAACAAGGTCGTTTACCAATCGTACTTATTTAGACCATAGAAGTGATACTACAAAAATGAGTTTCACCACATTAGATGCTGCTATTTACAATGTATCTTTTTTGTATAGAGATAGTACCATACTAAAATTTAGTCAAACTTTTGAAAGTGCTAAAAGCTACACCATTTTTGCTGGAGCCTTAGGATACACAGCAAACAACATGGGTACATTTCCAATAAGTTACTACCAAGTTGCTCGTCACAATTAATTAAATAACGAATTAAGATGTCATTTATAAAACATATTACTTATTTATTAAGCATAAGCATTCTTATAGGATGCTCAAAATATGTGGGGCAAAACACTACTACTAGTAATAATACCAACAGTAATAATACAACTGTTCAAACAGTTGCACCAAGTATAAAATTTTACAGTGTAATGGATAATGGCTCCATGAATGTTTTATTTAATGGAAAACAAGCAAGCTCAATTGCAAATTTTTATCCAAGTAACTATATCAATGGCATTACGGGTAGTAATACTATTTCATTAAGATTGCCAAATGGCACAACACTTTTAAATGGGAATATTGATTTATTAAATAATACAAAATATTCGTGCTTTTTTTATAAAGTAGGTAATGAATGGAAGTATAGTTTAATAAAAGATGTAATGACAATGACTTTGGCCAATGGCTTTGCAGCTGCAAGAATTTTAGATTTTAGAACACAAGGTTACTTCGATTACATTAATGTTAGATTAGTAAATCCTGGTTTTGAAATTATTGATTCAAAAAACAGAAATTTTTTAGATCATCATACTTATAGCAGCTACACAGAGTTTAAACAAGTTGGAGCAGGTAATTATAACATTTTTATGTATAATGATACATTAACTACAAGCCAAAGAAAAAATGTAAATTTAGATAGTAGAGCATTTTATAGTGTTGTACTTACAACTCCAAGCAATATTACACCCTATCAAAATGCAATTTTCTATATTTTTCCAGATGCTATAAAACATTAGTCTTTTACTTTTTCTTTAACATTAATTTGCATTATTTAACTTTATTTTGCTGCCTCAATAAAAAGCATTGAAGCAACTATTTTTTTGTGTATCAATAATCATTTCAATTTGCACACTTTTATCAAGCTGTGCTAATATAATACCACCTTCTGGTGGTGCTAAAGATAGTTTGCCGCCTAAACTTGTACAAGCCTTTCCTAAAGACTCAAGTTTAAATTTTAGTGCTAAAAAAATTATACTCACTTTTAATGAGTTTGTTGAAGTAAAAGATGCTAGCCAACAAGTTATTATGAATCCTTTGCCTACAAACTCTCCAATTGTTGACTATAAGTTGAGAAATGTAACTATTGCATTAAAAGATAGTTTAGAATACAATACAACCTATACGTTAAATTTTGGTAACGCTATTAGAGATGTAAATGAAGGCAATGTAGCCACAAATTTCTATTATGTATTTAGTACAGGAAAACAAATTAGCAATGGCAATATATCTGGTAGAATTGTTGAGGCAAATACAGAGACTGTTGATTCAACGCTAATAGTTATACTACACAAAAACACTCATGATTCTGCTGTTTTAAAACTAAAGCCAAATTATATTAGTAGGGTAAATGCAAAGGGCGAATTTATGTTTACCAATTTGCCAACAGATAGTTTTAAAATTTACGTAGTGCCTAACACATTTACTAAACGTTACGACGATACAACTGCTGCATTTGCATTTAACAATTCAACTTTATTTGTAAATAATGACAAACAAAATATTAATTTAAATTATTACAAATTAATTGCAGTAACACCCTTTAAAGCTCCAACTTTTAAAAACGATAAAAAACTAAAATATAGCGTTAATTTAGATGGAGGCAGATACAATATTTTAGACACTCAACTTGTATTGAATTTTGAAAAAAAATTGATAATTCAGAACAAAAATTTGCTACAACTAACAGATAGTAATTTCAAAAAAATAGAACCCCAAAAAATAGAAATAGATACAGTTTTAGGGCAAATAAAAATTCAACACAACTTTTCTTTAGGCACAGCCTATAATTTTATAATTGATAAGTTTGCTTTGCAAGATAATTTTGGGAACAGTATTTTTAAAACAGACACCTTGAAGTTTTTTACTTTTAATGAAAAGGACTACGGACAAGTAAAAATACGATGCAATAATTTTGACTTAGATAAAAACCCAGTTATACAAATAGTTAAAGAAAATAACATTATTGCTTCGATGCCAGTTACAAGTAAAGTAATATCCAAAAATCTTTTTAATACAGGCGAATACAGTATAAGAATTTTATTTGATGAAAATAAAAATGGTATTTGGGATGCAGGCAATTATCAATTAAAAAAGCAACCAGAAAAAGTAAAGGCTATAAAAACCAAACTTATGGTGAAGGCCAATTGGGATAATGAAATAGAAATAAATTTATAAATGCAAAAAGCAGTTTCGTTATAGTGAAACTGCTTTTTTTATATACTAAGAAAATCAATTACAAATAACTAAGATTAGTTTTTGGACTAAGTGCCAAAAGTGTTTGATACATTAATTGAATCGTTTGCTCAATATCTCTTTTATGCAACATTTCTACAGTTGTATGCATGTATCTTAAAGGAATACTGATGAGTACACTTGGGCAACCATCATTGGCATAAGCAAAACTATCTGTATCTGTACCTGTACTTCTACTTACAGTTCTCATTTGCAAAGGAATTTTATTTTTTTCTGCAACATCTTGAACAAATGATAGCAGTTTATTGTGCACAGCTGGCCCATAACAAGGGCTTGGGCCTTTGCCACAAGCCACATCACCCTCAATAATTTTACTAATCATTGGCGTTTGTGTATCGTGTGTTACATCCGTTATAATGGCTATATTGGGTTTAATTCTTCGAGCAATCATTTCAGCACCTCTAAGTCCAATTTCTTCTTGTACTGCATTTACAACATACAATCCAAAAGGCAAAGTTTTTTTATTCTCATGTAATAATCTTGCCACTTCAGCAATCATAAAACCACCAATTCTATTATCAAAGGCTCTGCCAATTAAATAATCATAAGCCAACTCGTCATATCCTTCATCATAGGTAACTACACTACCAATATGAATTCCTAATTCTTCCACTTCTTTTTTGTTTCTTGCTCCACAATCTAAAAACAAATTATCTGTTTTAGGTTGTGGCTCTTTAGTGTCAGGATTTCCTAAACGTGTATGTATTGCTGGCCATCCAAAAACAGCTTTAACAGCTCCTTTTTTGCCATGTATTAATACTCGCTTTGCTGGTGCTATTTGGTGATCAACACCTCCATTTCTTTTTAAATAAATTAATCCCTCATTGTTAATATAGTTTACAAACCAACTAATTTCATCGGCATGTGCTTCAATCACAACTTTAAATTGGGCATCAGGATTTATAACACCTACAACAGTACCATAAGGGTCAACAAAATGTGTGTCTGTGTATTGTCTTATATAATCTAACCAAACTTTTTGTCCTCCACTTTCAAAACCAACTGGCGATGGTGTATTGATGTAATTTTTAAGAAACGACCAACTATTTTGGTTTAGAATAGATGTTGCTTTTTTAACCTTAGATTTCTCTTTTTCTTTTTTTGCTTTTGCCATAACTATTTTTTAATTGGAAACAAATGTAAGGATTTGTTTATTGCAGATTTGGCATATAAAGAACACATTACTTGTAGTTGTTTGGTTTATACAGTAGCTGTAAATTATGGAATAATTATATGATTTATATTATCTATCCAATTTTACAAAAAACGAATAAACATCAATAAAATTTCATAATAACTTTTCACAAACTAGTGGAGAATAATTTAAAAACTTGGCTTTTAACATTAAAAGAAATGTTTTGTATAACTTTTTACACTTTGTGTTAATTTCTTTTTGAACATACAAAAAGTTAAACTATACATTTGCAGCAGTTTTTGGTGCATTTATTTTGAAAAATAGCATTGGCAGCGTTGAAGTGAGTGACACAACCACAGCCCAATAGTACTACAATAGCTAGTAACAAAATAATTGCTTAAAAGGGAATTATGTGAAAAGCATAAACTATACCCGTAGCTGTAAAAAGAGCCTTTGTATATAAGGTAAACCTCAAATAAAACCACTGTAATAACGGGAAGGTGAGGTGTAAATCTTTAAGTCAGAAGACCTGCCAAATAACTACATATCATTCATAGCTTTCGGGAGAAAAGGCTTGAAATGTAACGTCCTGATTGTACGTTTATATTTCCCGTTTTTGTAATCGAAAGCTCATTGTTTAACTGCTTAAAAAAAACACAATGAGCAAAAAAAACTTCTTAGGCATTGCCCTTTTTATGGGCTGTTATGCCACTGCACAAACTACAATTGATAGTTTGCAACATGTTACTGTTACTACTACTAAAGTAGAGCAAAAACAAAACAACACTGGTAAAGTAATTAGTGTTATTGGTAAGGATGTACTGGAAAAAAGTACTGGAAAAACTGTAAGTCAACTTTTAAACGAACAAGCAGGCATTACCATTGCTGGTGCATACAATGCTTTAGGTACACCACAAAGTTTATATATGAGAGGGGCTAACAGCGGAAGAGCTTTAATTTTAGTTGATGGTGTGCCCATGAACGATCCTAGCCAAATTAATAATGAGTTTGACCTTAATTTATTTAACCTTAACGACATTGAAAGAATTGAAGTGTGCCGAGGTGCCGAAAGTACTTTATATGGCAGCGATGCTGTTGCTGGTGTTGTAAATATTATTACTATAAAAAAAGATGTAAAAAATCCAATAAACTTAAAACTTACAACAGCATATGGTAGTATGCAAACCTTTAAAAACAACTTACAATTCTTCGGAAAATATAAAAAGTTTAGTTACCAAGCACGTGTAGCATTGTTAAATTCAAATGGTTTTTCAAGTGCATACGATAGCATTGGCAATAAAAATTTTGATAACGATAAATTTAATGGAACAGTTTTAAATACAGCATTTCAATACCAAGCAACCGAAGCTTTAAATTTTAAAAGTTTTTTGCAACATAGCCAATACAAAGCTGGTGTTGATGCTGCAATTTTTAAAGATGATAGAGATTTTACAGTAGACAATAATAACTTAAGTTCTGGTTTTGGATTTGATTATAAAACCAACAAAATAAGATTAGTGGGCAACTATGTTTACAGCCAAAACAACAGAAAATTTGTAGACGATAGTACCAATATCACAGGCTTTTCTAAATATGTAAGTAATGTATTTTATTCAAAATCACAATTTGTTGAGCTATATGCTAGCGTTAACTTAGGAAGCGGATTTACCTTGTTGCAAGGAGCTGATTTTAGACAGGGAAATATGAACAACCAATACTTAAGTATTAGCAGTTTTGGCCCTTATAATAGTAGTTTTAAAGATACGTTAATAAGTACAGGAAGTATGTACAGCTCTTTGTTTTATAATAGCAAGAAATTTAATATGGAAATAGGTGCTAGACTAAATGTTAACAGCAAATTTGGCAGCAACTATACCTATACAATAAACCCTAGTTATAACATTAATAACCAATTGCGAATTTTTACGAGTGTTGCAACTGCTTTCAAAGCACCTACTTTGTATCAATTATTTGATGGCTTTGCTGGCAACGAAAATTTAAAAGCAGAAACAAGTACTAATTTTGAATTGGGAACTTCTTACACCAACAAAAAAATTAATGCTCGTGTAGTATATTTTAAAAGAGATATTAAAAATGGAATTGATTACAACAATATAACCTTTGAGTATTTTAACATTAACCGACAAGAAGTTAATGGCTTAGAGATAGAACTAAATTATAAACTCAATGATAAGTTTAATTTAAACGCAAATTACACTTACTTAAACGCCAAAGAAAATTCACAAAGCAGAGTAAATTTTAAAGATACAGTTTACTTAAATTTATTACGACGCCCAAATCATAACCTAAATTTTACGCTTGGTTATACTCCAATTAAAAATTTATTTATAAGTTTGAGTGGCAAAAGTGTTGGACAAAGATTCGATGTAGGAGGTTATAAAAAACAGGATGTATTATTAAAAAGCTATTTTATAATGAATGGTTACGCAGAATTTAAGTTCAATAAAAACTTAAAAGTTTTCGCCGATGTTCAAAATATTTTTAATACCAAATTTTTTGACATTAGAGGATACAATGCAATACCAACAATGATCACATTGGGAGTTACATTAAATTTAGATTAAAATAAGAAAGTCGGCTTAAAGCCGACTTTCTTATTTTAAAAATACATTGCTAACAAAATTTTCATTTTATCCTTTTTGGTTTATTAAATAAATTGTGACAAAAAAAGTATTTAAATTATTTTTTTTCCTACATTCAAACTCTAAAACATTTGCTATATGATAAAATTTGGAGACATTAAAGTAGGCGACTACTTACAAGCCGAGTATGAAGGTAAACTTTGGCAAGGCGAAGTTGTAAAATTGAATAAAGATGAAAAACAAGTTTGTGTTCAAACAGATGTTCAAGATTTTTGGTTTGACACTACACATTTACAACCCATTACTTTATCTGATGAACAACTGCAACGTTTAAATTTTTCTAAGCATGAAAACGAAGATGGAAGTATTAAATATATGAAGGGAGCTTTTAGGCTTGTTACACCACAAAAGAATAGTTTTGAAAATGCAGAAATGTGGTATAGAGAAGATGTTAGGCATAATCCAAAAATTAATTATGTACACGAATTGCAAAATAAGTATTACGATATGACGAAGGTGCATCTTACTAAAGATCCTATGTAAAGAAGCAAAAAAATTGATATCCAATTAAAGGCTGCCTTTGGTAGCCTTTTTTATTTATAATTATGAAACTATCATATTTATTGCATCATTAGCTTTGTATATAAAGTGAACCTAAAACTACAATTAATTTATGTTTAAAATAATAGTTGCTATAACAGCAATAATTTGCACCTTAAAAATTAATGCACAGAATAAAACTATGGACTACACAAAATGGTGGTATGAAATTGATAGCTTAGTTGTTGTTGAAAATAAAACCAAATCAGCAATTCAAAAAGTAAATGCATTACTTCAAAAAGCCAAACAACAAAATAATTCTAACCAAGTTGCTAAAGCATATTTATATAAAATTTCTTTAGAAGAGCATATCACTGAAGCAAACAACGAAAGTGCCGATATTTTAAAAATAGAAAAAGAAATAGCAAACACAAATAGTGTTACTTTAACTAGCATCTTAAAATTATATACGCTAAGGAAATACATAAATTATTTTGCAAATAATCGATGGAATTTACCTGAAAACACTACCTCCGTTAAAAACAAAACTATAGAGCAATTAAGCAAGGAAGAGCTTTTAGATACCATAAATAACAAGGCCTTACAAATTTTTAATGATGAAGCAACTCTTTGGAAAACTAGCACCAATCAATTTAATGCTATAATAAATTTTGGATCAAACAAAACACTTAGATGTACGCTATATGAACTATTAGCTTATGAAGTAATAGAAGCTTTAAATTTTTTAAATGATGATGGAAACATCGAAAACCAATTTCATATTACTAATGATACTGCAGTTTCATCAACACCTACTTTTTTAAAACTCAAACTAAACCTTAATAATATTAGTCATACAAGTTTGTGGTTGCTACAAAATATAATAAAGCATCATTTAAATGATAAAAAATTTACACAGTTAATTGATGCTGATTTGTATAGAATTAATCATGCAACAAAAATTTATACTAAAAATCAGGATGCTCCTTTACAAGCAATTGATTATTTAATAAGCACTTACAAAACAACCGATGAAGTTGTTTGGGCAGTTTTAGCTAAAACAAAATTACTTATAGATCAAGGCAACAATTATACTACAAACGCTAATTTCAGATACAAAAAACAAGAAGCCTACCAAGTAATTATTGATTATTTACAAAACAACAAGCGAATTGACTCTAACAGTTACAAACAATTGCTTGTACTCAAAAAACAAATTGAAGCAAAATATTTAACTGCAAAAGTAGAAGCTGTAAACATTGCAAATACGCCTTTTAGAATGTTAGTGAATTTTAAAAACACAACACACTTGCATTACAGGTTAATAAAACTTGAAAATACACTAAAAGCAGAAGAACAATACTTTGATATAAACAATGAGCTACAATGGCTAAAGTTAAACTCCTTTACAAAAATAGCAGCCTCTGAAATTAAGTTGCCATTAAATAACGACTTTCAACAGCATAGTACAGAAATTAAATTAGATGGATTGCCTAGTGGTAAATATGCATTAATTGGTGCATCGAGTAATAAGTTTAGCTTTGCTGATGATGCCTGTTTTTACTTACCGTTTGCTGTAAGCAATATAGCGTACATTCAAAATAATTTTGACTTATTTGTGGTGCACCGCAACACAGGTTTACCTATTTCAAATGCCCAAGTAAAAGTATTTACTTCGATTTACGATTATAAAAACTCTAAACAAGACTATAAATTAGTACAAACTATTACAAGTGATAAAAATGGACACTGCAAAATAGAGCCTAATAACAAACAGCAAGCCAACAATTTTTTTCTAATTATAAAAACTAATGATGAAACATTGGTTTGCAATAACAACATAAACGTTTACGAAAGTTTAAACTCCAACCAAAAATCAATTAATGAATGCAATATTGAATATGCAAAAGTTCATTTTTTTACCGATAGAAGTATTTATAGACCTCAACAAAGCGTTTTTTTTAAAGGACTAGTTCTTACAAAAGATTCTCAATATGATACTTACAAAATTTATAACACTTCCAAATTTGTTAAAGTTGAATTAATAGATGCAAACTATACTATTGTTGACACACAATCCCTTGTAGTAAATAATTTTGGAAGCTTTAATGGCAGTTTTAAATTGCCCAAAAATTTGCTAACTGGCAATTTTCATATTAGAGTTAATGGAATAGATGGTCAATCTTTTTTTAAAGTGGAAGAATATAAAAGACCAACATTTACAGTAAATTTTAATAAAGAAAATTTAACATACGAGTTTTATAAATCAATAACTATTAAAGGGCTTGCAAAATCTTTTGCAGGAAACAACATTAATAATGCTAAATTAAGTTTTGTAGTTAAACGTACACAGCAAAACAACAATGATTGGTGGAGTTATAGAATATATAATCTACAAAGTAAACCAATGCAAATTGCTGCTGGTAACGGATTTACAAAAGATGATGGAAATTTTGAAATTAGCTTTGTGGCATTACCAGATGAAACAATAAACAAAAAAGTTAATCCAATTTTTAATTACACCATCGACGTAAAAGTTACTGATAATAAAGGTGAAACAAGAGAAGCAACATATACTTTAAAAATAGGATATAATAATACCATTATAAATATTGATGCTGCAGATGAAATGGATATTAGTAAGCTACAAAAAATAAACATTAGTACAACCAATTTACAAGATATACTGGTAACAAAAAATGTAGAAATTACTTGGCAAACTTTGCAAACCGAACAAAGATTAATACGAAAAAGACTTTGGGAAATGCCCGATACTTTTATAATGGATAAACAAACTTATGTTTCAAACTTTCCAAATGATGAATACAGCAATGAAGCAAATCCATTAAACTGGCAGACTAATCAAACTATTGCTACTCAAACTTTAAAAACAAGTGAAAAGGCTAGTGAAAATAATATTCATGTGCCTAATCAAGTACAAGGAAATAGTTTTTATAAAATTACTGCAATCTTAAAAAACGATGATGGCAGTATTATAAGCACATCAAAAATTATTGAGATAACTAAAAACAATTACAACATAAAACCTAGTTATCAAAACTTAATAGATGGAGTTGAAAATTATAATGTGAGCGATACAATTAACTTATCATTTAATTCTTATTTAACCAATTTATTTGTTATAAAAAATACTGTTACACCAAATTATAAAGCACTTCAAAAAAACACTTCAAACAATTTTGAATTTATAACTTCAAACATTAATGGGCAATATAATTTGCTACATAATTTTAAAATAGAAAATGAAAATGGCTTTGGCGTTTTTTATGCTTTTGTACACCACAATCGTTTTTTTACAAATGGAAAAAACATCGAATTAACCTCACCTGAAAACAATTTAGATATTACTTACAATAGTTTTAGAAACAAAACTTTACCAGGTAGTAAAGAAACTTACAGTATTACCATAAAAGGTAAACAAAACGATAAAGTTGAGCTAGTGAGTAGTATGTACGATGCTAGCCTTGATGAGTTTTACAGTCACCAATGGGATAAACCTTTTGTAAAAGGCGATAAAATAAATATTGATAATCGATTCAATGCTCCAAGTTTTGGTGCAACTATTGATGCAGTTGAAAAGTACAATTTTAATGAAGAGGCAATTGAGAATTTACTTTATTATAATAGCCTAATTAAAAATTTTGATGAATATCATAACTCCGATGGTACTACTTTTTTTAATGCTTTTACAAAAAAAGATCAAAAATTTAAGACTTCCTTCAATTTTGGTACATTTGATGAAGGAGTTACAGTTTCAGCCAATCACAAGCCTGCAGTGCAAAAATTAGAATCTGTAAAATTCAGTCTTCCAAAATTGGTTGATGGTGTTAAAGTTGATGGAGAAAACGATAAAGCAGAAAATAATAATGATTTAAAATCAGTTAATC
>JBMLOR010000068.1:21529-29170 GCA_049242865.1 Chitinophagaceae bacterium
GTTGATGGAGAAAACGATAAAGCAGAAAATAATAATGATTTAAAATCAGTTAATCAAAATTCCAACAGCAATCAATCGTTCTATACTCGTAAAAACTTCAATGAAACAGCTTTTTTCTTACCAAACGTTTATGCCAATGATAGTGGTATTTATAGTTTTACAGTTACCTTACCAGAAGCTTTAACCACTTGGAAATGGCAAAATTTTGCTCACACATCAAATCTTGCAATGGGTTTAAGCACACAAACAGTTATTACTCAAAAAACATTAATGGTTCAGCCAAACATACCTCGCTTTCTTACTCAAGGCGATGTGATTGAATTAGCTACAACTATTGCAAATACAAGTGATACAGAGCTTACTGGAACTTGTAATTTGCAATTATTTAATGCAGTAACTAATACTCCAATAGATGGTTGGTTAAATAATATTTTTCCATCGCAATACTTTACTGTAAAAGCAAATAGCACAGTGGTAGTTAAATTTCCTATAGTTGTACCACATAATTTTTTAGATGCAATTACATATAAAATTATAGCTCAAACTAATACAACAAATAAAGAACTAGCATATAGCGATGGTGAAGAAAATACCATACCTGTTTTAAGTAATAAGCTATATTTAAGCAATACGTTACCATTATTTCTTAAACCTGATGAACAAGAAAAAACTTTAAATTATCCATTTTTACAACAAGCATTAGAACAACAAAATAATATTCAAGCACAATCTGTTACAATAGAGTATACTCCAAATACTATTTTTACTGTTATTAAAGCTTTGCCCTACTTAATGGAGTATCCTTATGAATGTGCTGAGCAAACATTTAATCGTTTTTTCGCTTATTCAATTGCATCAAAAATCATCCATCAAAACAAAACTGTACAACAAGCATTAATTAGTTGGAAGAATAACGATACAAATAGTTTACATAGCAATTTGGCAATAAACAGTGAACTTAAACAAATATTACTCCATGAAACGCCTTGGGTTCAAGATGCCAATCTTCAAACCCAACAATTAAAACATATTGCTAGCTTATTAGATGATAAAAACATTGAAATAAAACTACAAGAAACTATAAAAAAATTGCAAGAGTCTCAACTTCCTAATGGTGGTTTTGGTTGGTTTAAAGGTGGTAGTGAAAATATTTATATTACTCAATACATTTTAACAGGCTTAGGCAAATTAATTAAATACAAGGTGCTTGATAATCAAACATTAAAATTAGCAAATAACATAATTAACAATGCTTTGCCTCTATTAGATAAAGTTGCAGCGAAACAATACAAACAATATCTTAAACAAATAAAAAAACAAAAAATCATCATTGCACCTATCGATATTCAGTATTGGTATATGAGAAGTTTTTTTGCTAGTCAACAATCAAAAACTTTTCCAACTGAATATAGTTCTTTTATCTTCAATTACTTTAGTAAACAGTGGAAAAACTTAGGCATTCAACAACAAGCCATGTTAAGTATTGCTTTACAAAACGATGTTTTTTCAAATACATCGACTTATTCATTGATAAAAAAAATAAATGAATCTTTATTAGAAAATACAATTGAAGACACGATACATGATGTTTTATATTTTAAATCTACCCCATATAGTTGCTATTGGCACGAAAATAATTTTGAAGCACAAACCTTGGTTATTGAAGCTTTGGAGTCATCTATGCAAAACGCTGTTTATGTAAGTAAACTAAAAAATTGGTTTTTGGTGAATAAACAAACCAATCATTGGGAAAGTACTGTTGCTACTGCAAATGCCTGCATGGCTTTGTTAGACAAACAACCTAAATTAATGGAATTTGATGATGTAGCAATACAAATTGGCAATCAAACTGTATCTACTAAAAACAATCCTTTTGGCACTACTAAAGTAACTTATAAAGAAAGGGATTTGTTGCAGGTAAACAACAACATAAAAATTTCAAAATTCACTAACAAAAATCAACAATCATCTTATGGAGCTGTTTATGTGCAATATTTTCAGCCAATTAGTGACGTAACTGAAAGTGAAAATCCTTACATAAAAATCACTAAAAAAATATTCATCAAAAAAAATATAAACAACAAAGAATTTTTGCAAGAAGTTAACGAAAACGAAACTGTTAATATTGGGGTTGAATTAATTGTTCAGTTATACATATCTGCAAAAAAAGATTTAGAGTTTGTACATCTTAAAGATTTAAGAGCAGCAGGCACCGAGCCAAAAAATATATTAAGTGAATACAAATGGCAAAATGGCTTAAGTTATTACTTAGCTACAAAAGATGCTAGCACAAACTTTTTTATGGATTATTTGCCAAAAGGCAATTTTACGCTACAATACAGTTTAAACATTACACATGCTGGCAGCTTTAACACAGGTATTGCTAGCATTCAATGCTTGTATGCACCAAGCTTTAATGCTAATAGTGCAGGTGCTGTTTTAAAAGTTGAGTAATATTTGAATGTTGTAAAAATCTATTTTTGTAAAAAATATTGTTATGCCATCATTTGATATATGCAGTAAAGTAGATGTTCAAACTTTAGATAATGCCATTAATGTTGTAAAAAAAGAAATAGGCAATAGGTTTGATTTTAGAGGTTCTCATTTTGAAATGGAATTAGACAAAAAAAACTTTGTAATTAAAATCGAAGCCGAAAGTGACATGAAAATGCAACAAGTGATTGATGTAATTTTAAGCAGAGGAATAAAGCAAGGTATTGATGGCAATGCTTTTGATTTTAGTAAAGAAGCTTACCCAAGTGGTAAAGTAACCAAAAAAGAAGTAACAGTAAAAAATGGTTTAAAGCAAGATGATGCTAAAAAAATTGTAAAAGCCATAAAAGACAGTGGCTTAAAGGTACAACCTGCAATTATGGATAATATTATTAGAGTTACAGCCAAAAAAATTGATGATTTGCAAGATGTAATTGCACTTTGCCGAAATGGAAATTTTGGTGTGCCATTACAATATGAGAATATGAAAAGCTAAGCAATTATTGATTGGCGGTTTTGCTGATTGTTGAATTGCTAAATGGTTATATTGTTGGATAGCTTGTTAAATTAAAAAATTTGATATCACTGTAACCAAAAAATCAACAATCAAAAAATTGCAAATGTTCAATATTAATTTCAAATATTAAATCCTTCTCCCTTACATTTGCAGCCCAATTATTATTTAACTGTACGGCAAAATCCGTACAACCTTAAAATTAAGCATTATGCAAAAAGGTATTCATCCAGAATCATATAGATTCGTAGTATTTAAAGACATGAGTAATGGTACTGCTTTTTTAAGCAAATCAACTGCTTACTCAAAAGAAACAATTACTTGGGAAGATGGTAACGAATATCCAGTTATCAAATTAGAGATTTCTAATACTTCTCATCCATTTTATACTGGTAAAAACGTATTGGTTGATACTGCAGGTCGTATCGATAAATTCAAAAAACGTTACGAGAAAAAAGCGTAATCATCAATTACCATATTTCTTAAAATGCCCAACCTATGGTTGGGTATTTTGTTTTTATACTTTTTGGTTTAGTTTAGCCAATAAGGTTTTGCTAAGGCTCCATTAAATACGTTTACATTTGCATAATTTTATTTTATGAAGGTTGATATTTTAGTTTTTGGCGTACACCCCGATGATATGGAACTTGGTTGTGCAGGTACTGTTATAGCTGCTATTGCAGAAGGTAAAAAAGTAGCAGTTATTGACTTAACTCAAGGTGAATTAGGCACTAGGGGTACCATAGAAACAAGATATATAGAAGCTGCAAATGCAGCAAAAATTATGGGTGTTCATGCAAGAGAAAATTTAAAAATGAGAGATGGCTTTTTTGTTAATGATGAAGTCCATCAACTACAAATTATTCAAATTATAAGAAAATATCAACCCAAAATAATTTTATGTAATGCACCTGATGATAGACATCCAGATCATGGACGAAGCTCAAAATTAGTAAGCGATGCTGCCTTTTTAAGTGGATTAAGAAAAATTGAGACATTTGATAATGATGGTAACTTACAAGCAGCTTGGAAACCATCTTATATTTTTAATTATATACAAGATAAATATATTGAGCCAAGTTTTGTAGTAGATATTTCTGCATTTCACGAACAAAAAATTAAAGCCATTTTGTGTTATCAAACACAATTTCATAATCCTAAAGACGATAGTAATGAACCAAGTACTTATATATCATCTCCCCAATTTTTAAATACCATCATTGGCCGAGCAACTATGTTTGGCAAAAGAATTGGTGTACAATATGCCGAAGGTTTTATAAGTGAAAAATGGTTAGGCATACAATCATTCGATGCTTTTATTAGCAACCCAACTTAATATGCTAAAAAATATTTTATTACTATACATTATTTGTTTTGGTTGCTATGTTCTATTTACAAGAGAACCAGATTTTTTTGAGTCGGAAAAAATTAATGTGCCAATTATCGACTCCAACAATTTTTATAAAGCAACTTTTGTAATTGAAAACAAAACTTATACAGTTAATGCTAACTATTTGTTTAGAAAATTTAACAATCAACCAATTGCTACTATAATTTATAATCCACAAAAGCCACAAAAAGCAAGCATTTATAGTATTTGGGGCTATTGGTTAAGGTGGGAAGAATTGCTAGTTAGCAGTTTATTAATTGTAGGATTATACTACCTTGCAACTTCAATAACTCAAAATCCTGATGCAGCTTCGTTGTTGCAACAATTAGATGATGAAACAAAACCACAGAGAAAATATACTTAATCATGCCCAACATAATTTCTAAATTACCACAAGTAGGTACAACAATATTTACTACCATGAGTGCTTTGGCTGTAGAGCATAAAGCAATAAACTTAGGCCAAGGTTTTCCAGATTTTATGATGGATGAAACTTTGATTAATTTAGTTACAAAATCTATGAAAAATGGTAACAATCAATATGTACACATGAATGGTTTACCATTATTACGTGAAGCCATTGCCCAAAAAGTATATGAATTATATGGCAACAGCATTAACCCCAACGATGAAATTACAGTTACTCCAGGAGCAACCTATGCTATTTATACAGCTTTAACCTGCTTACTACAACCTAATGATGAAGTTATTGTTTTTGAACCTGCTTATGACTCTTATATACCTAACATTGTTGTAAATGGAGCCAAACCTGTTATTGTTAAATTATCTTATCCAAATTACGCTATTCCTTGGGATGAAGTAAAGCAAAAGATAAATAGTAATACTAAATTGTTGATGATAAATACACCACACAATCCAACAGGAATGGTTTTGAACGAAAACGATATTTTAGAATTACAACATATTGTTGAAACTCATCCACAATTGTTTTTATTGAGTGACGAAGTGTATGAGCATTTAATTTTTGACGATAAAAAGCATTTAAGTTTTTTACAATACCCAAGTTTATATAAACGAAGTTTTATTACATATTCATTTGGAAAAACTTATCACTGCACAGGTTGGAAAATTGGTTATTGCATAGCACCTAAACAATTAACAGCTGAATTTAGAAAAGTTCATCAATTTAACTGCTTTACTACAAACAGTACAGTTCAGTTTGCGTTGGCCGAATATTTAAATACAAAAGAGGCTTATTTACAATTGGGCACTCAAATAGAAGCTAAAAGAAATTTATTACGAAACTTAATGCAACAAACTCCTCTTAAACCTCTTGGCTCTAGTGGCAGTTATTTTGAGTGTTATAGTTACAAAGATGTTTCTACACAAAATGATGGAGAAATGGCAATTGAATTGGTTAAAGAAGCAAAAGTTGCTACTATCCCTACTTCAGTTTTTTATAGTGATTTAACCGATAATAAAGTTTTAAGATTTTGCTTTGCAAAAAAAGATGAAACTTTAGAAAAAGCAGTTGATAATTTGATAAAATATTTTAACAAGTAACGTCTAAATTTCATTCATCAATAAAACTTGCCAAGCCATTTCAACTTGGTTTTTATCGAGCAGTTCAGCTGCATACTTATGTAATTCTTCTTCTAAACTTTCTTGGTTTAAATTGTAATATTGAACAATGTTTTTAACAGTATCGTCCGTAAAACTTGGATTATATACTGGCATTTCATGCACATTTCCTAGCATACCTAAATGATTACCAGATAAAATTTTACTATTTTTTATTGATGATGGTAAAGCATCTACTCCAATTCCTAATTTGGTATTGGGCTTTGGTACTGTAAATAAATTGTCAGTATTTACCTTACAATACCAATCTCCTCCTAGCCTAGCTATATGCTGTATTTTTTTTGGATCAATCATCGATTTATCATGGCTTAAAATATCATCATTGATATGCATGACTAAAACTTCTGCAATCACTAATTGCCCTGCTCCTCCTTCGTTTCCTAAACTTTTAACTTCAACCACTTTGCACTCCATTTTAATTTTTGCTTCTGCAACTAAAGGTGGTTGTATAATTGTAGATGCTTGTTTTGTAAAACCTGATTTTACAAATTCATCTACTCCTTTTTCGTATTCACAACTACTTAAACTCATTTGCTGTACCATGTCTACATCACAAATATTTATTGCTACTTCTGGAACTTCTTGTACATTTAAAAGTGTATGTTTAAGGGTATTATCTCTGCCTTTTCGTGATGGTGAAAAAATAACTATTGGCGGATTTGAAGAAAATAAATTGAAAAAACTGAACGGACTTAAATTCACATTTCCACTTTTATCAATTGTGCTTGCAAAAGCAATTGGGCGTGGTGCTATGGCATGTTGCAACCAAGCTTGCTTTTGAGGTGTAGATAATTCTGATAAATTTATTTTCATGTTTTAAAAATATTCAACAAATAAAAACTAATTGTTACTAATAAAAACTAAAATATCTTAAAAAAACAAACCACCTTAAATTCATGTTTTTAAAACACTTTTAAACAGTTTTTGTAAAAGTTTTAAAACGAAAAAAGCCATCTTTAAAAAGATGGCTTTTACAACTATATAAATTAGTAATTATTCAGCTGTTTTTTCTTCTGTAGCAGTAGTCTCTGTACTTACAGTTTCTTCAGCTACTGTAGCTTCTGCTGTTGCAGTTTCTTCAGTAGTTGCTTTCTTTTTACCACCTGCTCTACGAGTACGTTTTGCTGGTTCTGCAGTTGCAGTATTTTGTGCTACCCCGTAAACTTCGTTAAAGTCTACCAACTCAATCATTGCTTTTTCAGCAGCGTCACCAGGACGAATACCTAATTTTAAAATTCTAGTATATCCACCTGGACGGCTAGCAATTTTAGGACCAACTACTGTAAATAATTCTTTAACAGCAGCTTTGTCTTGCAAATGACTAAAAACTACTCTGTGTTGATGACTAATAGTTTCTTTATTATCACCTTTTTTAGTTTTAGTAAGCAAAGGCTCAACATAAGTACGTAACGCTTTAGCTTTTGCCAAAGTAGTTACAATTCTTTTATGTGTAATTAAAGCAATAGCTAAATTACTTAAAAGGGCTTCTCTGTGTGCCTTTTTTCTTCCTAAATTATTTATTTTATCTCCGTGACGCATAACAAATTTTGTTTTTAAAGTGAAACCTACACCGTGGTCAGGGTATGTAGGTTATGTAATTATAAATTATTAATAATGGATTATGAATTTTAGATTATGAATT
>JBMLOR010000069.1:0-3303 GCA_049242865.1 Chitinophagaceae bacterium
AAAAACGAGTGGTGAGTAAAAAGTAAATGGTTTCTTTTCTAAAATCGGTTTGGGCTTTAATTTGGGTAAAAGCAAGAAAGATAAAAATGCTTAGGGAGAAAAACCTTTTCATGTACAATCGTTTGGCACAAAGTAAGGAAAAAAAGCTAAATGTGTAAAAAACACACGATAATACCTGTGAGACGTATTCAGTTTTTGCACAAAAAAAGAGGATGCTTAACTTGCATCCTCTTTAAACTGTTTTAAGCTTAAATTAATTCATTTTCTCTAATCTAAATTCTATTTTCTTTTCTTTTCTAAAATATTCCAAAATACCAACAAATCCTTGCTTTGCAGGAAATATTCGTATAAAGCTAGCATTTGAAGTAAGTTGAATTTTATCTGTAGTGAATTTACCAGCACTAAATTTTATGGCATTAAATGTTCCTCCTTTATATTCTTTACTTTTTTCATAATCGCTATAACAAAATGAAAAAACAGAATTGTCTTTATTACTAGTACTAAACTCGTATCCAAAAGAACCTGTACTTCTTAAAAGCAAAGCTAACATATGTTGACTAGCATAGTCTGCTATTTGACCAGAAATTGCTGTTGAAGGGGTTTTTCTATACAAAGTACCTTTTGTTAATTTAAATGTGTTATCAAATTCCATTAAAACTAAATCGGTTACAGTAATTTTTGTAAATCCAGCAGCTCCTTTAGTAAACATTGACATTACTGCATTTCCTGCACTAAATTGCCTTTTGTACCCTTCTGCAAGAATATAAAACTTGCCTTCAGCTGATTTCTTAACATTTAAAATACACAAAAATCCAATTTCTGCCGTTTTCCCTTTTTCATCTATTGTTAAAAATTTAGAAAATCCATCTTGCCATCCATTATATTTTTTTGATAAAAGTTGCCCATCTTTTGACATAGTATAAAAAGCAATGCCCAATGAGTAGTCTTTAATAACATTATCAGTTTCGTTAAAATAAGATGCAGAAACAATTAAATCACCCGTTTTCTCATCTTTGGTAATGTAGGTGGGTAAAGATCTATAGGGAGGATCTATTTTATCGCTTAATTCAAAAACTTTTTCTTGCTTTACAACATCAAAAGCATATGTGCACGATGTAAGCTCTCCGGCAAGCAATCTTTTCTTTTTATTTACTGCTAAATAGATTGTGTTATCAATAACATTTAATAAAAAACAAGAAACTTGTCTTTCTTCAAATTTAGGACGATGAACATTTTCTTTATTTTCATTTGAAGAATAATAGCCAAGTTCAAAAATATTAGAACCATTTTCTCTAACTGGTAAAATGGAAGCAAACCCTTGATTTGGGATTGCAATTAAATTGTTACTTGTTTGGTCATCACCTGTACCATTCATTTTAATAGATTCCAAAAAAATGGCATAATCACCATTATCAAATTTCTTAAAGTATTCATACTTTAATTTTCCATTTAAATCAAAAATTTTATAAATATATTTTTTTTCATCCTCATTTATCATGAAAAAGCACAAGCTATTTTCATTAAATTCTGCATCCCTTAAAATAATATCTTTACTTTCTGCAAACTCTGCCTTTTGCACAGGGTTTGTATTTTGATCTAATATTTGAATTACATATTGCCTTGTTTTTCTGTCAATTTTTTCAGATTCATAAAAAACATAATATCCTTTTACTATCCCACCTTCATAAATAGCCCCACTCCCTTTTAAGGTTGCTTTAACTACATTTTCAAGTGTAAACTTTTTTTGACTAAAAGTAAACAGTGTTATACAAAACAAAACTGCAAGTACAGAGATTTTTTTCATTTTCGAGGTTTTAATTTTTATTTTATAATTGATTGTTGAATAGTTTTTACAAAAGAAATTTCTTGTTGATGCTTTGCAATTTGATTAGCTGCAAATTTATTATTGATTTCTTTAAAATCATCTAAGTATAAATTCTGAATAAACTGCAATACTGTATTAAATGACGCTTGATATTGTGGTGAAGGGAGCATTGCAATACTATTAAGCTTATGATTTTTTTGAGCCAAATAAAATAGTTTTAAACATCTATTAATGGTGGCTATATAGTATAAATTGTCTTTATATTGATTGCATTCTAACAATGCTGTGTAAAATGCTATAGATACACCTCCTTTTTCAATATAAAACTCTATGTTTTCGGCACACAAGCTTTTTTGCAATTTCGCAAAAAGTGAAGCATTTATTATGCTTTTAGTAGATTTTAGTTGTTTATATGAAGGTATAGCTTTACTAATATTTTTAATTCTAGCTATACAATCTGGATGAGTTTTTAAACTATCAGCAAGCGTTGTATCTTGTTTAAGTTTAGTATGCCCTCCTAATAACCCTTCTTCTTTTTCAAGCCAACGACTATTAAATGGCAAATCAGGAAAACTAAAATTTGTTTTTAGGAAAGCTTCAGTATCAAAAGTTTGTATATCAATTTTATCTAAAATTTTCATTACTTCAATAGCCTCGTTAGCATCAAAATCGGTATTAAGCAAAAATTGCATACCTAAAGAATCTGCTTCATTTTCTTTAAGGCGACTATGTTTATTTGAATTTATAGCAAATGACAATACAAGTTTATCAAACTCTTGCTTTTTTAAATATTCCTTATTTTTTATTTTTCGTAACCTTTCTTGAAATTCTTTAGAATATAGTTTGTTTACATAATTTTCAATTTGCTCTTTGGTATGATCTAAATAAAGGTGAGCAAGTTCGTGGCAAATTACAAAAGCAACCTGACTTTCATTTTGCAATTTATAAAACAACCCAGTATTAAATAATATCGTTCTGTTTCCAATATAGCTTGCATTAGGAATTTCGGATTTTAAGAAAAAGATATTAATAGGTTCAGAAATTAGACTTTTATTTTTACTCAAAATATGGTTAGTAATTTGCAATAAATAATTTTGAGCTTCTTTATTAGTAAAAACTTCTTTTTTAGTAAAAATGTTTTTTAATGATTCAAATTGGTCTTTATAAATCTCCTTAAACTCAGAAGCATTTGCACCACTTATAGAACTTACAAAATTTTTATATCTAGCTTCTATAGCATTATAATCATTTTCAAAAAATAATGAATCATGTTTTGTTGGAGCAAATAATGGAGGAGTTTGTGCGTTAGCAGTAAGAAAATAGAATAAACATAATATTACAAAACTGTAAATTTTCATAGGTGTCAAAGAAAATAGATTTCAATAAATGTACAAAATGTTTAATCAATTTATTTTTAACTTTCTTTTTAAATTAAATTCGCTATTTGCTTGAAATAAAATTGTTAAATAAGTGATTTA
>JBMLOR010000070.1:0-6445 GCA_049242865.1 Chitinophagaceae bacterium
CCAGCCATAATGGCTACATAGTGATGCGGGTTCATAAATTATTGTTTCTTTTTTTAAGGTACAAAAGCAAATATATTAGGGGGGTAGCAATGGCAAAGCCATGTGTATAACTACTTTAATAAAATAACTATGATTATTTGATTTTCAAAAATTGATTACTTTAATAATACATAAAAATATGCCATTGGTTATAAGTTGAATTAAACCATTTTTCTTTAGGTGATTACAATACTAATTTCTGCATTACATTACTTTGGCAAATCTAAAATTGTGCAAATAAATACTTAATAAAAAGGTAAGGCATGTAAGTGTTCTTTAGAGTAAAAGCAAAATCTCTACAGTTGTACCAAGTGGTTCTCCTTGGTTTGAAAACTTATCAATAATTTGTAGGGTTACATTTTTGTTATATTGCTGTAAAATATCTAACCTTTTTTTATTAGCTTTTGTTGAAAAAGAGTTATGATTTTTACTTAATTGATCGTTTAATTCTTGGCTGCGTTTTCGTCCTACACCATTATCATCAATGCAAATTCTTAATTGAGAATCTTTTTTTGAAAAAGAAATTAGCAGTTTTCTGTCCAATTTTTTATGAAGCAATCCATGTTTTATTGCATTTTCAACAAAGGGTTGTAGCAGCATCGGTGGCAGGTAAATATTTTCTTGCTCAAGGCTATTTTCAATATCAATCTTATATGTAAATGATTCTTCAAACCTCATTTTTTCTAAACTTAAATATGTTTCTAAGGAATTTATTTCTTCCTTTAATGTGATTTTTTCTTTATTGCTTAATTCTAAAATACTTCTTGTAAGATCCGAAAATTTGCTGATGTAAATACTAGCATTTCTCTTATCGTTCATATAAACATAAGACTGTATAGTGTTTAGTGCATTAAACAAAAAGTGAGGATTCATTTGTGAACGAATGCTTGCCAGTGTACTTTTATCTAGCTCCTTTTCTAAAATAATTTTTTCTTGCTTTAGTTGAAGTTGATTTTTAATTTTATTTATTCGCCACTTGGTTATTAACCAAATAACTATGGCAACTAATAAAAAAATTATCGATAAAAACCACCATGTGTTGTAAAATGGTTGCTCAATTGTAAATTTAAATGATTGACTTAGTGTAGTTGATACCTCACCATTGGACACTATATAAAAATGTACTAAATATTCTCCAGGTTGCAAAAAATTTAACGGTAAATCCCTTGCTGTAGTAGCAAGATGTTTTAAAGAATTACTATTTATGCTATAAGCAATATGTGTATTTGATGCATTTGTAAAATTTATTAGTGAAAGTTGAAAAAGTACAGAATTGTTGCTGTGTGGCAGCTTTTGTAAGTTTGAAACTACTGAATTGTTTGTAGTATTGAGTACTTTGTTTAGTATTAAATTAGTATAAATATTACTTTGGGCTACAGCATTTTTGGGTAATTCAATTATTGCGTTTACTGAATTTAGGTACACATTATTTTTAGTAATGCTAAAGGAATTTATGTTTTTACTATTTATGCCAACTTCATTTTTGTATACTTGCAAATCATTGTTTTTAAAGCAATACAAAGCGTTTTCACCCAAAACCCACAGCTCATTTTCATATACTTCAAACTTATAAAAAATGTCTTTAATTACATGTTTAGGAAAAGCAGTTTCGTAGGTTTTGCCATTCCATTTTAAAATCCCTTTATCTTTTGAGGCAAGCAACAAATTACCATTATACACGCAAATATCTTTTAGTACACAATGTGGCTCTGGCATTACTATGGCTGTAGAATCTTGCTTTGTTAATTTAAACAAGCCAGTGTAATTGCTAATGTATAGCTCATCTAAAGTTTTATTATATTTTATGTTTGAAGTATGTTCTTGAGAAAAATTTAATTGTACTATTGTATTATTTAGTTCTTGCTTTATCTTTAAAATACGACTTTGTATCCAATGATTATTTTTATTAATACTGCTTTTCAATAAATACACACCATTTGCAGTTGCTAATACTAGATTTTTATCAATAAAGCAATAGTCTTTTACTGTAAAATTTTCTTGCTTATTATTTACTAAAGTGCGTTTGCCAGAAATAATGTTATGTAAGCTATCGGTAAATAAAAAACTTATGGGTGCTATTTCGGTATTCACAACTTTCTTTATCTTTTGTTCAAAAAGGTTGTAAGTAAATAATTTACTGTTTGAATTTGCAAAATTTAATTGTCCTTTATAAATACAACTAGCAGTAATTTTTTCGTTAGATTGTACAATAATATTAACATTAAGGTTAGGAATAAACAACAAGCCTTTATCTAATGTGCTTACAAAATATCCTTTGTCTTTAGTTTGAACAACATTAACTGCATTAAACCCTTGTAAAATATGAGTAAAAACTTTGCCCTTATCTTTTGCATTTCTATAAAAAATGCCATTGGTTGTGCATACCCAAACTATATCGTTTTCAAACGAAATATAATTTATAAATACATTTTTAAAATTAGTTTGAATATTTATTTTCTCACCAGTATTAAAATGAATAATTGACGTTAATGATTCATCGGCACAAAAAAATATTTGATTATTTGAAAAGTGAAAGTGAGAATACTTTTTTTCATAAGAAACTTTTGAAATGGCATACATGCTATTTACTATTACTATCGATGGTTTATTGCCAATAAAAAGTTTACCAATAAAAATTGGATTTGTTTCAATTTCGGTTGTACTTAGATTGTTTAAGGCAAAAGTTTTGTTTTTATAGGTCGAAGTGTTTATTATTTGTAATGAATCATTTTTTGCAGAAATTAAACTGTTCTTGAAAGTGGTAGATGGGCTAAAACCTAATTTATTAAAATTGTTTGAATACCACCTTAATGTATCGCCATAAAGTTTATAAACTGCATTGTTAAAAGCTTTGCAAAAAATACTGCCATTAGTGGTTTCCACAATATTGGCAACCTCAGTAAAAGGAAAATCTTTGTTGTAATAGTTTGTAAAACGAGTGCCATCGTAGCTGCTTAATCCTTTTGAATGTGCAATGTATAGTAAGCCATTTTTAGCAACATAGGTATTATAAATAGTATTGGATTGTAACCCTTTTGTTTCGTCTATCACTACATACGAGGGCTGCACTTGTGCTGCAATGCTTGTTATGCTAATCATGCCCAGGCAAAAAAGTTTTATTTTAAGTATATGCACTAGCAAACTTGTTCCATTTTTTCGAAAAGCAACTCGTTTTTGTCGGCACTAATTTGTGCTTGTATTTTATTTTCTAAAAATACAATACCATCGCTTTTGCTAAGTTCTTTTACAAATTTTAGGTTTATAACATTGGATTTATGACTTCTAAAAAAAACAGGGAAATTTAAAAGTCTTTCCTCATAATGTTTAAGGTTTTTACTACTTAAAATTTTTTCGTTGTTTGTTAAATATATTTTACAATAGCTACCCTCAGCCTCTAACAACATAATGTCTTTTATTTTTATAAATCTTGTGCTGCCTGCAAGGTTCACAACTATGCATTTGTCGTTTATTTCGTTGGTGTTAGTAATATTGGTTTGTAAAACTTTATAGTTTTCGAGGGTAATTTTTTCTTCTTTACGAGCAATTTTTTCAATCGTTTTTTGTAAAGCCTCTGGGTTTATTGGCTTTAGTAAATAATCAATAGCCGATAGTTTAAATGCTTGTAGGGCAAACTCGCTGTATCCAGTTGTAAATACAATTTCAAATGTTACTTCATCTTCTTCAAAAAAGTCTAAAATACTTAGCCCACTATGGCCAGGCATTTGAATATCTAAGAATACAATATTGGGTTTATGCTTTTTAATTGCTTTAATACCGTTGGGCAAATCATCACAATCGGCCAAAATATTTATGTTTGGGGCAACATCTTTCAGCATATTTCTAAGAAGCAATCTTGCTTTACTTTCATCATCAATAATTACACAACTATTCATTAAAAAAAATTTGATGCTAAAGTATATAAAACTGCTAACTAAACATATCTAGTTTGCAAAACAGTGTTTCTATTTTGTAAACCTAAGGTATCTAGCTTTGAATTAAGTACAAGACCATTGTAAACAAACATTATTCACAAATGCAATCCTCTTTTTTGCAAAAATAATTACAGCTTCACAAAGTGGTATAAATACACATACTAGAAAAAATCATTTTTATATTGTAAATTAAAAAAAATTCAATTTAGTTAAAAAAAGATAGCTTCTAATTTGCAAAGTAATCTCTTTTTGTATTTTAGGTAAGCTATCGTTTTAAATGTCTTTCAATTATGACTTTAGCAATAAAAACTAGTGCTAAAATATTGTCTGTTTTTATCTAACCAACTATATTTCAATAATACATCCAAACCCAATCCTCATTTCACAAAAAATAATTAAACTTTCACAAAGTGAGATTAATCAATGTTTAAAGTGAAACCAATTTTACATCATCAATTAAAAAAAATATTATGAAAAAAATTATTACTCTTCTTTTGGCTTTTGTTTCTTTAAAAAGCTTTTCACAAGCACAGTGCGGAACTCAAGGAGTTTCTTCGATTACAACAAATAGTGCATCATTGAGTTATTCGGCTGCGGCAAATAATAACCATGCAACTATTTACTTAGATTATAGTACTGTTTCTAATTTTTCCACTTCCTTTATATATACACTTAGTACAATAAGTGGCAATGCAACAGTAAATGCAGTGTATCCATTATCGGGCTTGGCACCTAATACAACTTATTATTGGCGTATTAGGCTTAGTAATAATAGTATATGTAATGGCACTACGTTTACCACTTTTGGTACACAATCAAAACCAACTATACAATTTAATAGTGTAACTCCTATTTCAAGTTCATGTCTAGTTTCGTTTGCTGTAAAATCCAATAATGCAGCAACTACTCCATCTGTTAAATATGGAACAAGCATCAATAGCTTAAATCAAATTTCAGGTTCGGCAACCGTACAAGCTACTGCTGCAAATTTATTTCAAAATGTTAATAATCAAATAATAGGATTGGCTCCATTAACAAAGTATTATTTTCAAATCAAAGCTAGCAATAGTGCTGGTGCAGATAGTACAGCAATTGATAGTTTTACAACATCAAACATAAACTATGCGTTGATAAATGAATTTAGATTTGATAATACAAGAAGCGATGTAAACAATAGTGCAACTTTTACAGGTACTGGTAGTTTTGCAACAGACAGGTTTGGCAATGCAAATAGTGCTATTGCTATAAACTCAAATAGTACTGTAAACGATAGTGTAAATATTTCAAATTTACCACAAGGTGCTGCTGCTCGTAGCTTTTCGTTTTGGGTTAAAAGAACTAATAACTCAACCAATATCTCGTACCCAATATACTATGGTAGAAATGCTAATTATCAAGCTTATGCAATAGGAATGTCAACAGCTAAAGCAACTATTTTTATGTGGCATCCTACATCTAACGATCCTTTTGCTAATTCTACTTCAAACAATGCAAATTGGTATCATTATGTAGTTACAACTTCTTTAGATGGAATACATAAACTATATGTAAATGGTACATTGGTTTTAACAACAGCACAAGTTACCCTTAACACAGTGGGAACTGTTTTAAACATTGGTAGATATACTTTTGTAGGTGCTTTGGATGATTTAAAAATATTTAGTGGTGTGCTAGATCAAGATGCAGTAACTGCCTTGTACAATACCAATACAGTACCATTACCTACTAAAATTACCAAATTTACTTTAGCACCAAAAAACAATATCAACAATTTAATCTGGATTAGTGAAAATGAAACTAATGTGGCTCATTTTAACATTGAATATAGCACAACAGGGAAAGATTTTGAAAAAGTTGGTGTAGTTTCTGCTGGCAAAAAAGAATACAGTTTTGCTCATCATTACAGTACCAAAAATGATATTCAGTATTATAGATTACAAGTTGTTGATAAAGATGGAAAATATGCTTTTAGCAATGTGGTAAAAGTAAAACAAGCAATAAAATCATTAGAAGCGGAAATTTATCCAACCATTGTAAAAGATGTTGTAACTATAAACATTACTTCTAAAAACAAGACCAATGCAACCGTTACTGTAGTAGATTTAAATGGAAAATTAGTAAGCCAAAAAAGTATTCAAATTAATGAAGGAATAAATACCAACACTATTGAACTTAACAAAGCTGCAAAAGGAATGTATATTGTAAAAGTAAATACAACAAGCGAGCATATAATTCAAAAAATTGTGAAGCAATAATTTTTTTAACCCTTAAAAAACCCAAAGCCCTTTTAACATTTAGTTTTAAGGGCTTTTCTGTATTTGCTTATTACAATTAATTAGTTATCTATTATTAAATTAAATTTTACTTCTTTATTTCTTGCTCAAACTCTTTAAACACTATGCCTTCAATTTCTAAGCTAAAGAGTACAGGATTGTAAATTTCTGGTGTGATGGGGATTTTTAATCCTTTGCTAT
>JBMLOR010000071.1:0-13541 GCA_049242865.1 Chitinophagaceae bacterium
TATTCAAGAAATTCGATTGCTTTCAGCATCTGACATGGCCGTGTTACACCAAAATTTTTCTCAAATTAGGCAGCTTATTCCAACTCTAAAAGAGCTAAAGCCCTCCGAAAAAAGGTCGTTATTTAAGTTAAGTGCTAGCAGAATTCCTTTTGTTGAGGCCTCCATCGCAAAAATGAAAAGCAGTCCATCTTTATTGCCAAACTATATTTCAACTACCGATGCTATTAAGGCATTGCATTTATACAACCAATTATTAGAAGCAGAAGTTGAAATTAAGAAACTGCAACAAAAAATAGAAAACACAAAATTACAAGCAGGCCATCAGGCATTAAAAATTTCAAAATTATTTTTAGATCAAAATAAAAATGCTGCTAAACTTGGTTTTACTGAGGCAGAAAACATAGTTACTCAATTATCTGCATTGCATATTGCTGGCAGAAATTCTAAAATTAAAAAGAAAGTTACTAAGTAAAATAGTTACAGGCTTTTTTGCTTAGTAAAGGTTTATTGTACAAGTAGTTAACATTCTGCTAATCCTAAAGGAATATGCAAAGCAAGGCCACCATCTGCAGTTTCTTTATACTTACTATTCATATCTAGGGCTGTATGCCACATGGTAGTTATTACTTTATCTAAGCTAACTTTTGCAAAATCTGGTGTACTTTGTAATGCAAGTTGTGATGCTGTTATGGCTTTTATTGCTCCCATGGTATTTCGTTCTATACAGGGCACTTGTACTAAACCACCAATTGGGTCACAGGTTAACCCTAAATGATGTTCCATAGCAATTTCTGCTGCCATTAAAGTTTGCTTTTGAGTTCCTCCTAAACATTCAGTAAGTGCAGCAGCAGCCATTGCACTACTTACTCCAATTTCTGCTTGGCAGCCACCCATGGCTGCACTAATGGTTGCTCCTTTTTTAAATATGCTGCCAATTTCTGAAGCCGTTAATAAAAATTTCAAAATCTTTTCTTCGCTGTTACCATCACAAAAAACAATAAAATATTGCAGCACAGCAGGTATTACCCCTGCTGCACCATTTGTTGGTGCTGTTACAACTCTACCAAAACTTGCATTTTCTTCGTTCACTGCTAAGGCAAAACAACTTACCCAATCTAAAATATAATTAAAGTCTTTACCACCGTTTTGTATTACCTGCAACCAACTTTCATAATTGTTATAAGTGGCTTGTTTGGTAAGTTTATTGTTTAAGTTGGCAGCTCTACGTTTTACTTCAAGTCCTCCTGGTAATATACCTTGTGTGTGGCAACCTCTGTAAATACAAGCTCTCATGGTATCCCAAATTTTTAATACTCCTTTTTTTGTACTTACATCGTTACGCCATGCAGCTTCATTTTCTAGTACAATTTCGCTGATACTGAGCCCTGTTTTTATACACCAATGCAACAAATCATTTGCTGTATTTATAGGAAATGGCAGCTCTATGGGTGCTTTATTAGTGTTGTTTGAACTTGCTTTTTCTTGTTCAATAAAACCTCCACCAATACTATAATAAGTTTCGCTGTGTTGTTTTTCATCAATAGTATCAACCAAAAAACTTACTCCATTTGGATGATATGGTAAGGTTTCTGTGAATAAAAATTGAAGGTGGTGCTGTTGAAAAATTATTAGTTTTTTATCTCCCAACTTTAGTTGTTGCGTTTGATAAATTTCGTTTGTTGTAGAGGTTACCTTATCTACATCCATTGTTTCAGGATCGTATCCACTTAAACCCAACAAAATGGCAATGTCTGTACCATGCCCTTTTCCTGTTTTGGCTAAGCTACCATAAAGCAAAACGGTTACTTGCTGCACATTTTCAATCCCAAATAAAATGTCTATTTTTTTAACAAAATGCTGTGCTGCACGCCAAGGACCAAGTGTATGTGAGCTACTTGGTCCTATTCCTATTTTAAACATATCAAATACCGAAATGGCTTCGTGTGGCATGGTAATTACTTTAATTTGTTTGGGTCAAATTATTGGAGTTCAATAACTTTTTTTGCTTTTGAGAAATTATCAGCTTTACTTTTTTAAAAAATCTAAAATAGTATTCGTTGTTAAAAAGTTGCGAATCTTTCATGGCTTTTACTAGTAAAAAAATGGCTATTGGTACTAGCACATAAATACTAAGCCAAATACCAAAAATTGGTTGCATTACTTCTTCTTTTGCAAATCGTTCACCAAAGGTGTTGAGCATATGAAAAACTACAAAAAATGCAATTGCAAACACAAGTGGTGTGCCTAAACCTCCTTTTCTTATAATGCTACCCAAAGGTGCACCAATTAAAAACATTACCATACAAGCCAAGCTTAAAGTAAAACGTTTTTGCCATTCTATTTTGTACGATAATAGGTAGTTGTTTCTCATTTTGTAATCACCCAAAATTGTATTTTGTATACTTTTTGCCGATGCTAAGCTGTTTACTGCTTTTTCAAAACAACTTGCTTTTACCGAATCGGGTAGACTAAAGGGTTTTAAAGGTTGTTTAAAGTTTACATTTTTCCAACCGGTATCTTTATATTTTAAAAAACCAAGATAGGGCAACAAGTCGTTATATGATTTTTGTGCAAAAACATTTGATTGGTTGTTTACGCTATCTAGGTTTTTATCAATTTGTCTAATGCTCAACATCCTAGCATTTTTTTGAAAAACTTCTTCGCTGGTTTTAGTTTTTTGAAGGCTGCTTAGGTCGAGGAGTTTTTTGTACTCTTTAAAACCCATCCTTATAAAGTCTGTTTTTTCAGCTCCTTTGTATCCTTTTTCTTGTACACGCCAACCGTTAAAAAGTGTAAATTCTAGAAACTTTTTATTTGAACTCACTTTCATTACACCTGTTTCGGCAGTAATTATATGATCTTGAAGCGTATTGTTTTTTTCAAAAATTACAATGTTTTTAATAATGCTATCGTTTTCTTTTTTGCCCACTCTTACAACATATCCATTTAGCTTGTTATAAAATACTCCTTCTTTAATATCTAAAGCTGGCTGTGCAATAATTATATCGTGCTTTAAGGTTTCGAGCTTAAGTTCTGCAACTGGAATAAAATAATTTAAACACAAAAAAGTGAAAGAAGTAATGATTATAGCCACATAAAGTAAGGGCTTCATAAAACGTAATAATGAAATTCCGGCAGATTTTATTGCTACAATTTCAAAAGTTTCGCCAAGGTTACCAAAGGTCATAATGCTAGATAGCAACATGGCTATTGGCATAGCTAAAGGAAAACCATGCAGCATTACTAAGCCAATAAGTTTTACAAAAGTGCCAAAATTTAGTCCCTTGCCCACCATATCATCAATATACAACCAAAAAAACTGAAGTGTAAGAATGAAAATAGCCAATAAAAAAGTGGCTAAAAAAGGACCAATAAACGATCGAATTACTAATATGTCGAGCTTCTTAAACAAATTGTATAACTAAGGAAACAAAAGTAAAGGTTTAGAAAAGTAAAATTGAGGTTGGTTTTTATCCTTCACAAAAATTAACTTGTATTTATAAATCTTTTTAAGAATTTTTGTGTTTATACATCATGCAAATAAGCGAAACTAAAACATACGATTATATTATTGCTGGTGCAGGATGTGCAGGTTTAAGCTTATTGTATGCTATGTTACAAGAACCATTGTTGCAGCATAAAAAAATTTTATTAATCGACAAAAACGCTAAAAAAGAAAACGACCGTACTTGGTGTTTTTGGCAAAAAGAAGCTTCCGTTTTTGAAGATGTTGTTTGCTATAAATGGAGTAATTTAAAATTTGAGTCTAATTACTATACTGCAAGTTTTAACATTAATCCATATTCCTACAAGATGATAAAAGGGATTGACTTTTACAATTATGTGTTAGAATTTGCAGCAAAGTTTTCGAACGTTTCGTTTATAAACGAGTCCATAACTGCAATTGAAGTACAAAAAAATACAGCTGTAGCAACAACAATCAATGGTAGTTTTAAAGCTAACTATATTTTTAATAGCACCAATTTATTGTACAATTTAACGCAACCAAAGTTGCTACAACATTTTTTAGGTTGGGAAATTTCAACACCAAAACCTTGTTTTGATGATACGTTAGCAACATTTATGGATTTTACTGTACCACAAACTAATGGTACAACCTTTATGTATGTGTTGACTACAAGCCCAACAAAAGCCTTGGTGGAATACACTTTATTTACAAAAGATATTCTGCCAAAACACGAATATGAAACTGCTATAAAAAAGTATGTAAAAGATAAACTAGGAATTCAAGAATTTGAAATTTTGCATGAAGAGTTTGGGGTAATACCCATGACCAAACAACAATTTGCCGCCCACCATCAACAAAAAATAATAAATATTGGTACAGCTGCTGGTTGTGTAAAGGCTAGTAGTGGTTATACATTTTCATTTATACAAAAACATACTAAAGCAATAGTTCAAAAATTAGTTAACAATCAATCACCCATAGTTTCTTCCTCTTTTTGGGATAAACGATTTAAGGTGTATGATAACACTTTACTTGAAGTTTTACTACAAAAAAAGATGAATGGAGACGAAATTTTTGCCAGAATATTTAAAGCCATAGAGCCACAAACCGTTTTGGCCTTTTTAGATAACGATTCAACCTTACTGAACGAGATTAAAATAATGAGTAGTGTACCAACTAGTACATTTTTACCCATTGCACTAAAAGAATTTTTTAGCTAAGCGTTTAACTTAGTTTATTTTCTTTTTCTTGTTGATCTCTAAATTTTTGGTAAAAATCTTGGGCGTTTTTTTTCATGTCAGCAACAAGTTCTTGGTTATGCGTTGCTCTATTAAAAGTATCGGCCATGCCCATTAAAGTTTGGTAAAAAAAGTCGGCCATTTCATCTACCATCATGTCTTTTGTCCAAAGATCAATTCTTAAAGCACTTTTATCGGCACCGTCCCAAAAAGCAAGCATCATTGCTTTAGCAGATTGAGTGGTATTGGCTGTACTATCTTGAGCTTGCCAATTTATTTGATGAGGAACTTTATCGTTATCTAAGGTGATGTCTATATTAATTGATGAAGTATGCATGATATTTTTTAGTTAGCAAAAATATTAGTTATTAAAGTATTTAATTAATGAGATTGGTAATTGGTAACGCTATTTTACAAGTTGCTCCACAAGTTCCCAAAGTAAATTGCTGGTTTTTTGCCATGTAAATTTAGATGCTTGTTCAACGCCTTTTGTAATAAGTTGCTGTTTTAGATTTTCATCTTTATACAAAGTAAGCATTTGCTTAGCAATATCTTCATGTTCGTTGGGGTTGCACAGCAATGCAGCATCACCTGCAATTTCTGGCATACTACTTACCTTGCTAGTAATAACTGCCGTTTTACTTTGCATAGCCTCTATAATTGGCACACCAAAACCTTCAAAAAAAGATGGATACACAACAGCATAAGCACTTGCAACAAGTTTTGCTAGCTGTTTTTCTGGCACATAATCCAACAACACAACATCGTCTTTGTATTTGTAAGTTTTTAGCTTTTCAACCACATCATTAAATTGCCAAGCTAGTCTTCCGGCAATTAGCAACTTAAAATTGCTTTGCTGCCATTTTTTAAATATTGAAAATGCTTTGAGTAAGCCCATTACATTTTTTCGTGGGTGCACGCCTCCTACAAATAAAAAGTATTGAAACCCATCAGCATAACTATCTTGTGTTTGCTGTTTTTCTTCCCACGTAAGTGGCACAAACATTGGCTTTGCTGCACTATAAATTACATTAATTTTTTTAGGATTTACCTTGTATTGTGCAACAATATCTTGCTTTGAAAATTCGCTTACCGTTGCAACCACTGTTGCTTTTTTAATAAACCAAGGAGTAAAAATTTTATAAAAATATAAATGATGTTTTGCTATGTATTTTGGATAATGAAGAAATGCCAAATCGTGAATAACCAAAATTTGTTTTACCCTTGTAAACAAACTACAATATCCAAATGGCTGAATTATAACACTTGGCTTATACTTTTTTAATGCTACTGGTACAGCAACGTTGTACCAATATAAAAAGCTTAAAGCGTGCCTTGCTACTGGTTTTACTACAATAGCTTTTACATTACTAGGCATGTAAATATTTGTAGGAACAGCTTTATCAAACACCCAAATAAAGTTATAATTTGGATGTTGCATGGCCATATTACTAAATACTTGTTGGGCAAAATATCCGTATCCTTCCAAAACATCGTTTTGCCAAAATCTTGTGTTTACTGCTATTGTCATTTTCTAATTGCAAATAAAACAAAAAACCCCACCAAATGGTAGGGCTTTTATAAAAAGGAGGCATCAAATATTATTCATTAGCTACAACCTAAACTATTTCCACAGTTTAAGCATTTGTAGCAAGTTCCACTGCGTACAGTAATGTGTCCACAAGTGTTACAACTTGGAGCGTCACTTTGCATACTTTTTGCAGCTGCATTCATCATATCCATAGCACCATCTACTGTAGCAGTAGCTTTTTGTAGTTTTACTGGAGCTGCTTCTGTAACGTTTTTACTTGGAGCAGCAACTACAACATTGCTAAGGTTTGAGCTACCAATGTACTCTAATCCATCTTCATCGCCTGTATTGCCCACTTCAGGCTTATCAATTACGTGTACTAAATCTGTTCTGTTTAAATATTCATAAGCCAAACATCTAAATACAAAGTCAACCAAGCTAGTTGTTGTTTTAATATTTGGATGATCTACCATACCTGCTGGCTCGAACTTGGTGAAAATAAATTTCTCTACATATTCTTCTAAAGGCACACCATATTGTAAACCTACTGAAATTGCTATGGCAAAACTGTTAATTAAGCTACGTAAAGTGCTACCTTCTTTTGCTAAATCAATGAAAATTTCACCTAAAGTACCATCAGCATATTCTCCTGTTCTTAAGAATAAAACCTGACCATTAATTTTTGCTTTTTGTGTAAAGCCTCTACGTTTTGCTGGTAATGCTTTACGCTCAACAATTTTACTAAGAGCACGTTTTAATTTAGTGTCTTTACTTGCTGTCATTCTTTTTGTAAGTTCAGCTAGTAAATCTTCTTCACTTAGGTCGCTTAAGCTAAATGCAACTTCTGGTGTTTGAGCCTCAGCTACTATTTCATCATTAACTTCAGTTGCATCATCGCTTTTCTTTTTCTTTTTGTCTGCTTTATTGCTTAATGGCTGACTTAATTTACTACCATCTCTGTATAATGCACAAGCTTTTAAGCCAAGTTCCCAACTTAATTTGTAAGCATCTGCAATTTCTTCAATAGTAGCTTCGTTAGGTAAATTGATAGTTTTTGAAATAGCTCCACTTAAAAATGGTTGACAAGCAGCCATCATTTTTATGTGTCCATGTGCATGAATATATCTTTGGCCTTTAGTGCCACATTTATTAGCACAATCAAATACAGGGTAATGTTCTTCTTTTAAGAAAGGAGCACCTTCAACTGTCATTGTACCACAGATATAATCATTAGCAGCATCAATTTCTTCGTCGGTAAATCCTAATTCTTCTAAGATTACAGTTCCAAAATCGTTTAGTTGTTCTTCGGTAAATCCTATTCTGCGTAAGCAATCTTCGCCCAAACTAAACTTGTTGAAAGCAAAATTGATGTGGAAAGCAGATTTTAAGCCTTCTTCTACTTTATTCACTTCTTCTGCTGTAAAGCCTTTTGCAATCAAAGTTTCTTTGTTAATGTATGGAGCACCTTCAAAACTTGCAGCACCTACAGCATATTTTTCAATAGCTTTAATTTCATCTTGGTTGTAACCCAATGTTTCTAAAGCGTTTGGTACGGCACCATTTATAATTTTAAAGTAACCGCCACCACTTAGCTTTTTAAATTTCACTAAAGCAAAATCTGGCTCAACACCTGTTGTATCACAATCCATTACCAATCCAATTGTTCCTGTAGGAGCAATTACGGTGGTTTGTGCATTTCTGTAGCCAAATTGTTCGCCCAATTGCACAGCTTCGTCCCAAGCTTTTGTAGCAGCTTTTAATAAAGCATCTGGGCAATATTGGGCTTTTATACCAACTGGTTTAATGCTTAAGCCATCATAAGCACCATCAGCATCGTAAGCTGCTGCACGGTGGTTACGCATTACACGTAACATATCGTTTTTGTTTTCTTCGTACTTAGCAAAAGCACCTAAGAAGCTTGCCATTTCAGCACTGGTTTTGTAGGCAACACCCGTCATAATTGCACTTAGTGCACCAGCAATTCCTCTTGCTTCTTCACTATCGTAAGCAATACCACTAATCATTAAAATAGTACCAAGGTTAGCAAAGCCTAAACCCAAAGTTCTATAATCGTAGCTTAGTTGTGCTACTTCTTGGCTTGGAAATTGTGCCATAAGTACACTAATTTCAAGCACAACTGTCCAAATACGAGAGATATATTCTAAGCCCTCAACATCAATGCTATTATTTTCTTCGTTAAAGAATTTTCTAAGATTGATAGAAGCTAAGTTACATGCTGTATTATCTAAGAACATGTATTCGCTACATGGATTACTTGCATTAATTCTACCACCTTGTGGGCAAGTATGCCATTCGTTTATGGTAGTGTCATATTGAGTTCCTGGGTCAGCACTACGCCAAGCAGCATAATTTATTTTTTCCCATACATCACGAGCTGGGATTTTTTTCATAGTTCTGCCATCGGTTCTTGCTTTTAATTCCCAATCTTCTCCTTTTGCTAATGCATCAAAAAAGCTGTTAGGAATACGTACACTGTTGTTGCTATTTTGACCTGCAACAGTGCTGTAAGCTTCACCCTCGTAATGGCTATCATATCCTGCAGCAATAAGTGCAGCTACTTTATCTTCTTCTTTAACTTTCCAGTCGATAAAATCCATTACTTCTGGATGGTCTAAATCTAAACACACCATTTTAGCAGCTCTACGCGTAGTTCCTCCACTTTTAATGGCACCAGCACTTCTGTCTCCTATTTTAAGGAAGCTCATTAAACCACTACTTGTTCCACCACCACTTAATTTTTCGCCACTACCTCTAATTTGACTAAAATTTGTACCAACACCGCTACCATATTTAAAGATACGAGCTTCACGTACCCAAAGATCCATGATACCACCTTCGTTTACCAAATCATCGTTTACACTTAATATAAAACAAGCGTGTGGTTGAGGACGCTCATAAGCATTTTGTGATTTTTTTAATTGATTATCAGCAGGATCTACATAGTAATGCCCTTGAGGCTTACCAGTAATTCCATAGCTTTCGTGTAAACCTGTATTAAACCATTGTGGACTATTTGGCACACAACTTTGGTTTAAAATACTATACACCAACTCTTCATAAAATATTTGAGCATCTTGGCTGCTTGCAAAATAACCATAACGTTCGCCCCAAACTCTCCAACAATTAGCCATACGATGAGCAACTTGTTTTGCACTAGTTTCTCTGCCGGTTGTTCCATCACCTTGAGGAACTCCAGCTTTTCTAAAATATTTTTGTGCAAGAATATCTGTAGCAATTTGGCTCCATTGTTTTGGAACTTCTACATTATTCATTTCAAATACTTTTTCGCCAGTAGGGTTTTTAATTACACTACTACGATAGTCGTACTCAAATAAATCAAAGGGAGATACACCTTCTTTGGTGAATCTTCGGCTAAATTGTAGCCTTTGTTGTGGGGTGTTGTTGGTGGTCATTGTTTTGTGCAATCTTTTTTGTTAAAGGTTTGTTATAAGCAGCCCTAAAAACTTAAAGGGGAGAACGAAAATATTGGTCAGCAACTCAAAAGCCAAAAGTGTAATATCAACAAATTGTGGAAAAACAGTGTGCATTTCTTTGTATTTCAATTAGGTATTGATTTTTATGATTTTTACACATTGTTAATGTGGATTTGTTGAAAAATATTATCGCTTTGTAACCCTTTTATTTATGATTAAATAACGATAGCTATTTTACAAAATTGTGATGTGAAACAAGAATAGATTTGCACATGTGTGGATATGTTTGATTAATTTAAAATTGAAAATGAAAAAACTGTTTTTTGTAGCCTTTTTTATAGTAAGTGGTTTAAAAACCTTCGCTAAAATTGATACTATTGATATTGCCAGCCAAGCGATGAACAAAAGTTTTAAGGCAGTAGTAATTACTCCAAAAGGCTATTCAAAACGTAAAGCTTACCCTAGTGTGTTTCTCTTACATGGCTATTCTGGCAGTTATAATAATTGGATGATGAAAGCTCCTTTTTTACAACAGCTTGCCAACCAGTATAAATTCATAATAATTTGTCCAGATGGTGGATATAGTAGTTGGTATTTTGATAGCCCTATTGATAGTAACAGTAAGTTTAAAACCTATATTGGTAAAGAAGTAGTTGAATTTATTGACGAACATTATTCAACCATAAAACACAAAAACGCTAGGGCAATAACAGGCTTAAGTATGGGTGGCCATGGTGCACTATACTTGGCAAAAGAATTTAGCGAAACTTTTGGTGCTTGTGGCAGCATGAGTGGCGGAGTAAACTTATACGCTAGTAAAAACAAGTTTGATATTAGTAAACGAATTGGAGATACTTTAAACTATGCCCAAAACTGGATAGATTATTCTGCAATTCATTTTCTACCAAAAATTAATGTTAGAGATAGTTTACAAATTATTATTGACTGTGGTATTGATGACTTTTTTTTTGAAGCAAATCAGCAACTACACCATTCCCTCTTAAAAAATAAAATTCCACACGATTTTATTGTTCGACCAGGGGCACATAATTGGAGTTATTGGACCAATGCCGTTAAATATCAGTTATTGTTTTTTAACGAATTTTTTTTAAGAAAAAAAACTAACTAAATCTATCCTCTCAACATTTCCTTTAAAATTAAAATGCCTTCCGTGGCGGTAGCTTCGATTGCTGTTATTTTATTTACATTTTGTGTGGATGGAATATGCTTATCAATAATATAAGTTGCAGCATAAGGATTTACATAATGCAGCAATCCTGCAGCAGGATATACTTGTAATGATGTACCAATAACAACAAAAATATCGGCTTCTTGAACAATGTTCACAGCTTCATCCATCATGGGTACAGGTTCTTCAAACCAAACTATAAATGGCCTAAGTTGTGAACCATCAGGTGCAAGGTCACCTACATTTATTTCTCCTCTACAATCAAATGTTTTAGTAGCATTTAGCACACTTCTACTTTTAAAAATTTCGCCGTGCAAGTGCAATACCTTTGTGCTTCCTCCTCTTTCGTGTAAGTCATCAATATTTTGAGTAATGATGTGTACATCAAAATCTTTTTCTAATGCTGCTAGTCCTTTGTGAGCCTCGTTAGGCAAGGCTTTTGCCACATCTTTTCGTCGTTGGTTGTAAAAATCTAATACAAGTTGTGGATTGTTTTTAAATCCTGTTGGTGTGGCTACTTCGTACACATTATAACCTTCCCACAAACCATCACTATCTCTAAAAGTTTTTAATCCACTTTCAGCACTTATGCCTGCACCACTTAATACCACTAATTTTTTCTTTGCCATAAAATTTTTTGTGAAATTAGCTGCAATTTAATAGCAATTAATGAGTTAGTACTAAACTAATTGAGTAATATTTGCAATCTAAAAAACTAATCAAAATGAGTTCGTTTATAATAGAAGGCCAACAAACACTAAAAGGAAACATTACACCACAAGGTGCTAAAAACGAAGCTTTACAAATTGTATGTGCTGTATTGCTTGCACCCCACAAAACTATTATTCATAACTTGCCAAAAATAATCGATGTGTTATTGCTCATTGATTTATTAGAACATTTTGGAGTAAAAATTAATTGGATTGATAAAAATAGTTGCGAGTTTGATGCAACCGATGTAGATATAAACTTTTTGTATCATCCAACGTATAAAGAAAAAGCTACAAAAATTAGAGGCAGTGTAATGCTTGCTGGCCCTTTATTAGCAAGATTTGGAAAGGCTTTTATTCCAAAACCTGGTGGCGACAAAATTGGTAGACGAAGAATTGACACCCACATAATTGGCTTGCATAAACTTGGGGCTACGTATAAATTTGATGAAGTTTTAGAAGGTTTTGTTTTAGAAACCAACCAACTAAAAGCAACCTATTTAATGCTCGATGAACCCTCAGTAACAGGAACAGCTAATATTGTAATGGCTGCAATAAAAGCTGAAGGCAAAACCACAATTTACAATGCTGCTTGCGAACCCTATTTACAACAGCTTTGCACCATGCTCAATAATATGGGAGCAAAAATTAAAGGTATTGGCAGCAATTTACTTGAAATTGAAGGTGTAGATAGTTTTACAGGTACCACACACACTATTTTACCTGATATGATTGAAGTGGGTAGTTTTATTGGATTGGCTGCTATGACTCAAAGCCACATCACCATTAAAAACTGTGGTGTAAAACATTTAGGTATTATTCCTGAAAAATTTCAACAACTTGGTATTCAATTAAACATTTTGGGAGATGATATCGAAATTCCTGCTCAAGAATTGTATACCATTCAATCTTATTTAGAAGGTGGTATTTTAACTATTTATGACAACCCTTGGCCAGGTTTAACGCCAGATTTATTGAGTATTCTTTTAGTAGTAGCTACACAAGCTCAAGGAAGTGTACTTATTCATCAAAAAATGTTTGAAAGCAGGTTGTTTTTTACTGATAAATTAATTGATATGGGTGCTCAAATAATTTTATGCGACCCACATCGTGCAACTGTTGTTGGCCTTGCAAGAAAATTTGCTTTGAAAGGAATTACCATGGCTAGTCCAGACATTAGAGCAGGCGTTGCTTTGTTAATTGCAGCATTAAGTGCAACAGGCAAAAGCACCATTCAAAATATAGAGCAAATTGACAGGGGTTATGAAAATATAGAGCAAAGATTACAGGCTTTGGGAGCTAGTATTGTAAGAAAATAAAAACTACATAACATTTACTTCACGCTCTAACAAAATGCCAAATTTTTGCTTCACCGCTATTATTACTTTGGCAGAGTAATCAAAAACCTCTTGGCCTGTAGCATTGCCATAGTTTACAATAACTAAAGGTTGGGTTTTGTAACAACCTACATTGCCTTGTTGTAAACCTTTAAAACCACACTGCTCAATAAGCCATGCTGTGGGTATTTTTACTCCATTTTCTACCACAAAATGTGGTATGCTTGGATATTCTTTTTGAATAGCTTCAAAAGCCTGGTTTTGTATTACCACATTTTTAAAAAAGCTACCTGCATTGCCTAGCACTTTTGGGTTGGGCAACTTTTCAGTTCGAATGGCACTGATAGTTTCAGATACATGTTTAATGGTGATTTCTTGTTTTGGAATATGACTTAATCGCTTTTCAACATCGCCATAACTGACGTTAATTGAAGGTTTTTTTTGCAATGAAAGATAAACTGCAGTAATAATAAATTTACCCTTTAGCTCTTGCTTAAAAATACTATCTCTATAGCCAAGCTTACAATCTTGTTTTTGAATGATGGATAACAAATTATTTTCTATATCAACTCCCTCAACAGCAGTTAAAACACTTGAAATTTCCACTCCATA
>JBMLOR010000072.1:0-6837 GCA_049242865.1 Chitinophagaceae bacterium
TAGTTATAAAGTGTCATAATTCTTTTTTAGCGAATTGCTAAAATAAGTAATTATGACTTGTCTTTGATTTTAACCCAATTATCATTTGCTATCGGTATTAAAACTTCCTTTTTATTCATCCAACTATCTTTTACTTTCAGATTATAATTAAAGTATAATTTATTATCAACTATAGTCCAAGTATCTATTTGAGTTGGTGCTTTGTAGCCATTGCTGCAACCATAAGCACAATAACCACCAAACTGAGGAGCATATTTTTCTGGCTTTGCTTTAAAGCTATCTGCATTTTGTTGAGAGGAGAAATACCAAATTGCATTGTTATAATTTACAATAAACTTTTCATCACCTTTAATTGGTTGATGATTTGTAAAAAAAGCAACTACATCGTAGCCATCAATAGCTTTATTGTTTTTGATAAATACTTCTGATTTTTGAGAAAAACTTATGTAATTTAATACAAAGGTTGCAAGTAGCAAGAATATGATTTTTTTCATTTTTTATTTTATTGTTTATACGATAAAACAAAAAGAAAATTACAGCTTTTGAGTATTTATTTTAAAATATTTTTAGTTTAATTCTGCTTACTTTCCATTACTTTCTGTAACTCTTTTTTCATAATTTCTTTTTTACTTTTTAGTAATGAGTGATTATTTGATGGCTTGTTTTGTAATAATGAAACTATTTGTTGAATTTGTTTTTTAAATAATATGCAAGAACTGCAAACAGCTAAGTGCATTTGTAGCTTTAATTTATCGGCTACAGTAATTTTAGTTTCTTGTTCTTTGTTTAGTAAGTAAGAAGCTTGTTTGCAAGTTATTTTTAAATCTGAATTCATTTTGTTTAATTTAAGATTTTATCCAATTTTTTTCTAAGCAAGTTCGCAACTGAATTTTTGCACGGTGCATAAGCACCCAATAATTTTGATTAGTTATTCCTAGTAAAACACAAATTTCAGAAGGTTCAATATCTTCTAAATATTTCATACTAAATACTTGCTCTTGTATTTCTTTAAGCTTTTTTTTGCAACTCGATAAAACTGCAAAAAACTCTTTCTCCATCAATTTTGAAGAACCTGTAAAAGCCCAATCATTTGTTGGTTTATAATTGCTATTAAAATGTCCATCATCAATAAAAAAACTCTCATCTTCATTTGTGCTTTCCAATGCTACAATAGCTTTCTTACCTTCTTTTCTGTAGTAGTCAATTATTTTATTTTTACAAATAGTATAAAGCCAAGTTTTTTCAGATGCAGTGCCATTATAACTTTCTCTATTTTTCCAAGCACTAAAAAATACCTCTTGCACAATATCTTCGGCTTGTGCTTCATTATTGTTCAATCTCTTTAATGCAAAGGCAAATAATGCATCTCCATAATTATCAATCCAATTGTTGGGTTTAAGCATAATTTAATTATTGCAAACTTTAATTTTAAACACTTTTTATTAATTTATTGTACTGCCTTTTTTGTTTAAACAATTCTAAACCTTGGTTAAGGCTCAAATATGATAAATTAAGTGCTTGTTTATTTTGCTTGGCAATTGTAAACAAAATATTTAAGTGACGAATTATTTCTTTCCATGCAAAAAAAATGGTATGGTTGGGATCGTAAATATGAGTTGGCTCACTTCCTGCACCATTAAGCTCAATAATACTTAAGTTTTTGCCTTGCTTAAGTAATTCCCAGTTTTCAAAACGAATATCCATTCGTCCAAAATAAAAGCCAGGAATTTGCGAGCAAATAGAATTGAATGTTCGCTGCAAAGTTTCATCTATTTTAAAACTATAATCTACAAACTTAGTCCCTCTACAATGGTTGCCATATGGAATTAGTATTTTTTGTTCTCCCTTATCTAATACAATATTCAAATCATGTGGCATTTGTTTTTTTATAGTTTGAAGTTGCAAAAAAAATCTATCGTTTTGTAATACTAATTGCTCTATAGTATCAATGCCATTTCCTATGATTGTAAAAAATTCTTTTTTTACAATACCTGTAATAAAACCTTCTTTTTGATTTGGATATTTGCAATAAAATACACCAATTTCTTGTGGATAGCTGCACCACTCTTGCAACAAAAAATCAACTGTTGAATTTTTTTGGTATTTAAAAACATCTTGTAAGTTGTTGAGTTTTTTTACGCCATTACCTCGTTCTCCAATATTAGGCTTTGCAACTAAAGGAAATTGTAATTTTTGCGAAATTACAATTTCGGTTAAAGCATTTTGTGGTACATCTAGCTTTATTAAAATTGTTTTTGGATGCAAATTTGTTGGCAAAATATCATAAATAGCTTTTTTGCTTTCCATTATAAAACCACTGTTTTCTATACTTGGATTGCTAGTGCTAAAAAAGAAAAAGCTTCTAGCCTTTATACTAAGCCAAAACCAATAAAAGTATATTGGAGTATAAACCACATTAAAACTCCAATATTCCCAATTACATAATATTATTTTATATTTTCTAAACATTTAGTTAAAAGCTAGGTAATTTATTTATTGATGTTGAAGGATAGAAATTTCAGCTAAATCTTTATAAACCATTTCAGCATGATTTTGTACGATAATTACTTGTGTAATGCTTACTGTTTTAATATTATTTAAAGCACTATTTTGAGGTAATTGTAATTCGTATTTTTTTGAATAATGAAAATCAAATACATCATTTTTTGATGTTAAGCTGCTACATAAATAGTTTAACTCTTTTTGGTTTTGAACTTCCATTTCTTTTGAGTAAAGTGTAGCAGAATTCCACAAATAACATTGGTTAGAATGAAGGAAATTTGAATGCAATTTATTGCCATCCCATTTATATTCCACTAATGATTTATTGCCATAAAGTATTAAAGTAAATGGTTCAATGCCAATAAAATTAATCTGCTCAACGGCTAATGTTGGATTATTACAAGACAAAATAGTAGGAATAATTTTTCCTCTACTTTGTTTGTATGGAGGTTTTGATACATGCTTTTCAAAAGCACCATTTAACAGTACAGCTACATAGTTAAACTCATTGTACCCAATCCATGTGCCAGAGCCTTTTTCATCTTTGGGGTATACATGTGATACTTTATTTTCAAAATATTCAAGAGGGTAATTAGTATTACCTCTTAATATATTTTCATCTCTGTTAGATGTAATTATTACACCACTTATTGTAGGCACAAAGGATACAGTACACATGTTATGATTTTTGTAAGGATTCTTTATAAAGAATAGTAGAATATGCCATGCCTAAATTTTCATCTATATTTTCAATATTTAATTCAATTAATGAAACTTTTATTAAAGCTAAATGATGAATAATATGTTCAATATTGTATACTAATTCTCTATTGTAAGAACTATAACAGGTGCTACCATCATCATTTAAAATATGTACAATTTTGTCATTAAATACACATTTAACTTTAAGCGTTTCAATAAGGTATAATGCTAATTCTTTGTCTAATTCAATTTGTAAATTTCTTTCTCTGTTTATATAATCAATTTGTTCAGTTTCGTATCCATTAATTGCACATTGCAAAAGTTCAATTATATGCCTTGTATGCCCACCAATTGAGGCATTTGCTAAATATTTACTTTTGTAACAGTATTGTGCTGTATCAATATTTTGAAGCAAACTAGTTAGCTGATTTAGTTGTTCGCTAAGTTGTTTTTGTATAATCATATTAGTTAAAAATTAAAAATTAAATCAGTATTAATACTAAATGAACGTGTAAGCCCATCTGGTCTTAAGTCTCTAACAACTAAAGGGGTTCCAGCTAAAAATCCAAGTGTAAATTTTTTAGATAATTTAAAAGATGCTGCTGCTGTGAAATTTAAGGTTAAGCCTTCGCTGCCATTAATTTCAATATAATTATTACTTATGCTCAGGTTTTTATAAAAGTCATTACTCAAATGATAAATACCTAATAAGCCTATATTAAATTTAGATTTTGCTGTTGATGCTATTTCATAGTTGCCTCTAATTAAAACATCTGCTTTTCTATTAAAGTTGAAAGTAGGTGGATATTTAGATGCATTAGACCCACCAAAAACTAAAGGTAAAAATTGATTACCGTTATGATGAGTTAATGGAATTTGTACCGCTGTTGCAAAAAGCCATTTGCTGTTAGTAATAGTATAACCTGCGATGGCATCTACAGTTCCTAAACTGCTTTGGTATTGCATAGGTAAACTTTTGTTATCAAATTTTAAGTTGCTGTTATTAAGTGGAATTTTTGTGCCAATAATAAAACTAGATTTCCATTTAGATTTACTTTTAAAAGTATGAGTTGTATTTAAAAACAAATCACCTAATCCAAAAGCAGAACCTAAATTACCCGAGGCGTAATTACTGGTTACTTTTGCTTGTATTTCCCAAGATTTATTTATTCTATAATCATACTTTATACTTGGTGTAAATACAAATACACCTTCATCCCCAATGCCATTAGTAAAGCCAATAGTTAGCTGACTTTTCTCTTTATTTTGATGCAAGGGATTAAGGTTGCCTAAAGTGCAAAATCCAGCATCGCTACAGCCCTGTGTAAAACTAAAAGTTGATTTTGCAATTATTGCTAGTAGTAGAACTATTTTTTTCATTTTTTAAGTATTTTGTTTAATAAATTAAGGCCATTTTGTTTAAAAATTAATGCAGTTATAAGGCAACAAATTAAAGTAACTATAGCCATAATAAATAATTGCCCACCATCGCCCTTGCTTTCTATGCCTAAAATTGCAATATGAGATAAAATAGCTCCACTCATTATACCAATACCTAAAAATGCACCAATAAACACTGTTGAAGGAAGTAGCAATAAAATGCTTACAGCTAATTCTATAACGCCTGTGGCAATTCTCCCCCATGGCTCAACCCCCAATTTAGTAAAAAGTTCTATACTTTCTGGATGACCAGTAAATTTAAAGTATAAAGTTTGAAGTAAGATAACTGCAGCCACTATTCTAAAAATCCAAGATGCTTTTTTCATTGTTTTATTTTAACTTGTTTTAAAATGCCGATGTAAATCCTATTTTAATGCCTATTAGAGATAAATTATTTTGCAAAAACTGTTGTGTTTGGTATTGCTGATATCCAGCATCTGCAAAAACCCCATAGTTTTTATTAAAGTTATACGCAACACCTACCGAACTTTGAAATTGGAAACTTATATTAGACTTATTCTCTATAACAGTAAATCCATTTTTAGTATCTGCAATAGGGTAAGTAATGTTGGCTAAACCTAAACCTATTTTTAAATAAGGAGCCAATTTGGTTTGCGTAAATCTATATTTATAACCAACGGTTAATGCAATGGTATTTAAAGTGCTATTAATTGAATAGGTTGTAGCATTTTTTTTAAAATTATAGCCATCAAAATTCACTTCTCCATAAAAACTACTATGCTTTTTTAACTGAAGCTCTATACCAGTCATACTAAGGGTACCATTACTTATTGAACTATGAAGATTAGCATTTACACTTCCTTTGCCAATAAAAGAAGTGAAAAATAATCGAGGCTTTGTAGTGTCTTTCTGCTGAGAGTAAGTCATATTTAAAACCATAAACATTATATAAAGAAGTATTAGTTTTTTCATTTAAATATGCTTATTTAAAAATTACTTTCCAATTTGCTTCTGCTTTTGAGTATAAGCTGGTTTCATCTTTATTCCATTTGGTTAAGGTATTATTTATCCAACTGTGATAAAATAAGAATAATTTACCATCTTTAATTTTAAATGTTTCCGGGTCAATTTCTACTTTTTCGTTGGTAGCTCCCATAGCATAAGCACACCATCCTCCATATTGAGGCTCATAACTTTTTGGGGTTTTAATAAATAAATCTCTATTAGCGGCACTACTAAAATAATAAGTTGCCCCTTCGTAGGTTGTTGTAAATTGTTTATTTCCTTTAATAGCTTTATTGGCAGTAAAATAAGCAACAGCATCATAGCCTTGTATAGCCAATCCTTTTTCTAAATTAAAGTGTTTAGTTCTTAGGTTTGCTTGTGAAAAAGAAAATAAAGTGATAATTGATGCCAAAATTGTTAAAAATATTTTTCTCATTGTTTTAATTTCCCTTTTATACGCAATTCCTTTTAAGTACTTACAGTTAATTTCATGTTTTTTTGAAAGTTTTTAATTTTAATTTCGTATAAACCCAAAACGGTTTACATTATGTTATTACTTATTGGTGTATTAATTAGTTTCTTGGGGCAGCTACCTATAGGGTATATTAACGTAATTGCTGTTAAGATTGCAGTAGATAAGTCTGTTTCTCAAGCATTGCGTTTTGCATTTGGAATAGCAATAGTTGAAGTGTTGTATTTGGCTATCATTATTTATAGCCTAAGTAGTTATTTAAGTAACCCACAACTGTTTAAAACACTTCAAGTAATTACTGCTACAGCTTTTATTGCAATAGCTATATTCATTGTAGTTAAATGGCTAAAAAGCAAGGAAAGTTCTAAGCCTATATTAAAAAAAAGCACAAAAAATAGTTTTGTGCTTGGGTTAATTGTAAGTGCAACTAATTTAGCTCAATTTCCTTTTTGGATTATTTGGATAAGCTATTTAATAAACCTAAAATTATTTATTAATAACACTTTGGATAATCAATTATTTATTATTGGAACTGGATTTGGTACATTGCTAGGAATAATGCTTTACATTTTTGCTGGTAAATTTTTGCTTGAAAAGTATAAAAAAATAACTAACTATTTAGACCTTGTAATAGCATTTTTTCTTTTGGTTGCTGCTGGATTTCAGGTGTTTGAGATGCTTTAAAAGCTATAGTTTAGACTTAAATTTAATCCTGCACTTTGAGGTACAAATCTACAAACACCACCAACGCAAAT
>JBMLOR010000073.1:0-18706 GCA_049242865.1 Chitinophagaceae bacterium
AACGAATACAATGTTGTAGATGTTATGAGCGACCTTACAAAAGCTTGTTTTGATGCAGACATTAATGGTAATGTAAACTACTACCGTCAATATTTACAAACAACATTTGCAAATGGTGCTGCTAGTTTACTAGATGAAAAATCACCAATTGATGATGTAAGTAAAGCTGCTGCAAGATATACACTTAAAAAATTAAGAGCTAAAATTGCTGCTGCACAGTTAGGTAATGAAGAAACAAAAGCACACCGTGCCAACTTGTTATTTATTATTGATAATGCTTTAACAGTAAAGTAATTCTTCAATAGATAATTCAAAAAAAGCCTTGCAAATAACTTGCAAGGCTTTTTTATTTTATGCTTTAAACTAATAGCTAATTAAGAAGTTAGTTTACAAACGCTCTTGTTCTTGTTTCAAACTTTTATCAAACCAAAAAGTTCCAAAAGGCAATAAAGAAGCAACACCTGCGATAAATGCCCTTTTAAATGGCCATTTCAATTTTATCCAAACATTCAAAATTGCCATGCTTAGTAATACAAATAAAATACCATGTATCCAACCATTTATTTTTACAGGCCAAGGATTGTGAGCAAAATATTTAATAGGCATCGAAATAAACAGCAAAACCATGTAAGATATTCCTTCAATTAATCCAATAACTCTCAGTTGCTGAATGGCTTTAAATTTTGTTGTATGCATACTAAGCAAAATAACCAAGTTTTTGAATGAGAGCTTTTGGTAATTCCGGAAGTTTTCTTCTTTCGATTAAATAGGTAGATAAAGCAGTTAAATCTTTAAAAATAAAATGACTGTTCAATGCACCTTGTAAATAACCACTGCCACTTGTATTTCCTGTGCCAACCCTCATCCCTATCATTCGTTTTACCATTACCATGTGTTTATGCCTCCAAGTAGCCATTAAATTATCAGTTTCAATTAAAGTATCTAATATTGAAAAGCTAGTATGGAACAATGGAAAATCTCGATACAATGTAATAAATAAAGCAGCTCTTAAAGCTTTCGCTGAAAAACTATTTCGTAGGTTTTTCTTTGTTGCTTCATCTAAACTTTCATGGTCTTCTTCTAAAAAAACATAATTAAAGTCTATAATTTTTCCAGCTTCTCTTTCTGTAAGATTTGATTTATAAATTTTTTGATATTGTTGAATGAATGAAGCTTCATTACTATTCTCCTCAGTCCAATAACTAGGTTCAAAAAAAGGCAATCTTTCTAACCAATTATTTACCAACTGTTGAATGTTTGAAGTAGTTTCTTGATTGTTTATTTGTTGGTAATCTTTTTGGGTAAAACCTCCTTCGTTGGTTCGTTTATAATAATCTTTATGATGCCTTTCTTCCATTTGTAACCCCAAAGTGGCTTCAATTAATCTAAATTGTACACTTTGAAAACCTGAAGAAGGTGTAAGTAAGTTTCTAAAAGCCAAAAAATCTAAAGGCGTCATTGTATCTAAAACTTCTACCTGTTGATTTAGCAAATGCAAAATTTTATTTACTCGCTTCAATCTATGTAACACTAAGTTTAAATCTTCACTACTATCATTTATTCTATCTTTAGAAAAAACGGTTCTACAAAAATCTAATTCAAACAAAATTTGTTTAAACCAAAGTTCATAAGCTTGATGAATGATGATGAACAACATTTCATCGTGTGCAGGAATATTACCTTCTTTAAAACTTTCGGGGGATTGTGCATCAATAATTTTATCTAATTGCAAATACGACCCATAATACATACTATTTTGTTGCATAAAATATTATAAAGCACAAAGCAGTTGAATATTTCAACTGCTTTGTAGTATTTAATTTAAGTGGTTTAAGCTTTAGGTTCTTCTTTTTTCTTTTTGGCTGTTTTTGGTGTAAGCATCAAAAACATTCTTTTACCTTCAAGTTTTGGTAAAGTTTCTGGTTGTCCAACTTCTGCTAATCTTTCAGCGAACTTTAACAACACTAACTCTCCTCTTTCTTTGAACTGAATAGCTCTTCCTTTAAATTGAACATAAGCTTTTACTTTATTGCCATCTTTTAAAAAGCCTTCGGCATGTTTTGCTTTAAAGTCAAAATCATGTTCATCTGTACTTGGGGTAAAACGAACTTCCTTTACCTCACTTTGCTTAGCATTGGCTTTCATTTCCTTTTCCTTCTTCTTCTTCTCGTAAAGGAATTTTTTGTAATCAATTACTTTACAAACAGGTGGAGCAGCGTTTGGAGAAATCTCAACTAAATCAAGCTCTTGCTCTTGTGCAATTTTTAAAGCTTCAGCCGTTGGATACACACCAACTGTTACGTTTTCGCCTACTAATCTTACTTCAGGAACTCTAATTCTTTCGTTAAGACGATGTTCTGTTTCAGGTTGTTTAAATCTTGGATTAAATCTGTTGCCTCCTGGGCGTGGTGGAAATGCCATTAAGTGTTTTTTCGTTATAAATTTTTATTATACTTTGTAAATGTAAGATTATTCGCTAGATTTTCTGTGCAAAATTTCTTCACAAATATTCGAAATAAAATCTGCCACTAAAAGTTGTCCAGCGTCTCCTTTTCCTTGTCTACGGATAGAAACTTTGTTTTCATTCATTTCTTTTTCACCAATCACCAACATATAAGGAACTTTTAACAGCTCTGTATCCCTAATTTTTTTACCAATTTTTTCGTTTCTATCATCAATTTCAACTCTTACACCTTTAGCTAAAAGTTGTTGTTGAACATCTTTTGCATAATCCATAAATTTATCACTGATAGGTAAAATTTTAACTTGCAAAGGTGCTAACCAAACAGGGAATTTACCTGCATAATGCTCTAATAAAAATCCTATAAATCTTTCATGAGTACCTAAAGGTGCTCTATGAATTATCAATGGAACTTCTGATTCATTATTTTGATTGGTAAAAGATAGTTTAAATCTAAGTGGTTGTGCAAAATCTACCTGATTTGTTGCTAAAGTAAATTCTCTACCAATAGCACTCCAAATTTGCACGTCGATTTTTGGGCCATAAAAAGCACCTTCGCCTTTTACTTCAACAAATGGCACATTAGCTTCAATCATTACTTGGCGAACCATGTCTTCGGTTTCTTTCCAAAGTTCGGGCTCATTAACATATTTTGCACCCAATTTTTCAGGGTCGTGCAGGCTTAAACGCATCACGTATTTTTCGATACCAAAAATTTTAAAGTATTTTAAATACATGTCGTTCACAGCTCTAAACTCTTGTGCAAACTGCTCTTTGCTACAATAAATGTGAGCATCATTCATGTGCAAACAACGAACTCGCATTAACCCAAATAACTCACCACTTTGCTCGTATCTGTAACAAGTTCCATACTCAGCAATTCTGTAAGGCAAATCTCTATAACTCTTAGGCTCAGCATCAAAAATTTTATGATGATGAGGGCAGTTCATGGCTTTTAAATAATATTTTTCACCATCTAATTCCATTGGTGGAAACATACCATCTGCATAATAGGGTAAGTGTCCACTAGTTAAATAAAGATTTTCTTTTGCAATATGAGGGGTTACAACACGTTTGTAGCCAGCTGCCAATTCAGTTTCTTTAGCTAGCTTTTCAAGTTCTTCAATAATAACTGTTCCATTAGGCATCCAAAGAATTAAACCTTGTCCAACATCATCGTTTGTGGTAAAAATACTTAACTCTTTTCCTAGTTTTCTGTGGTCACGTTTTTTTGCTTCTTCCAACATCAATAAATATTCATCTAATTCTTTTTGATTTGGAAATGTAACACCATAAATACGTGTAAGCATTTTGTTTTTTTCATCGCCTTTCCAAAATGCTCCTGCTATTGAGGTTAGCTTGATAGCTTTGATAAATCCTGTGCTTGGAATATGTGGACCACGACATAAATCGGTGAAATTACCTTGCGTGTAAAAGGTAATAGAACCGTCTTCGAGATTTTGTAGTAAATCTAATTTATACTCATCTCCTTTTTCTGTAAAGTATTGTATGGCTTGAGTTTTGCTTTGCTCTTTTCTAACATAAACATTGTTTTGTTTAGCCAATTCGTTCATCTTTTTTTCAATAACTTGAAGGTCGTCTTCAGTCATTTTTTTATCGCCCAAATCAACATCATAATAAAATCCTTTGTCTAAAGCTGGGCCAACCCAAAATTTGGCTCCTGGAAACTGATGTTCAATAGCTTCGGCCATTAGATGTGCTGATGAGTGCCAAAATGTATTTTTTCCTTCGGCATCGTCCCAAGTTAAAAGTTGTAATTTACTGTCTGCTGTAATAGGAAAAGTTACATCAACTACTATATCGTTTACTTTAGCAACTAAAATTTTACGAGCCAAACCTTCACTAATACTTTTTGCAATTTCAATGGCAGTTATGCCACTTTGATATTCACGAATGGCACCATCAGGAAAACTAATTTTTATCATATTTATTAACCGACCATTTTCTTTACAAATGAGTAATGGTCTATTTTTTTATTATTATGGCGAAAATACTATTTACAAATTTTAAATAAGTTTCTATAAACTTGATGTGGATTAATTTTTATGTTAGTACTAAAAATTAAAAAGGCTGCTAGATTTCTCTATGCAGCCTCATTATTTTTAAAAGTTATTTATTTTAACTTAAACGCTTTTTTAACTTTAGCTACATAATCTAATTTTTCCCACGTGAACAACTCAACTTTCATTGATTTTGTTTTTCCATCTGGGGTTTTAAATGTTTTAGTAACTACTTCGTTTTTGCGACCCATGTGACCATAAGCTGCAGTTTCACTGTACATTGGCGTACGTAATTTAAAACGTTGCTCAATAAAATAAGGTCTCATGTCGAAAATACCTTCAACAATTTTACCAATTTCACCGTCGGTTAAATTTACATTAGCTGTACCAAAAGTTTTTACATTAATACTTGTTGGCTGTGCTACACCAATGGCATAACTTACTTGAACTAAAGCTTCGCTACATAAACCTGCAGCTACTAAGTTTTTTGCAATGTGACGAGTTGCATAAGCAGCACTTCTATCTACTTTACTTGGATCTTTTCCTGAAAAAGCACCACCACCATGTGCTCCTTTTCCTCCATAAGTATCCACTATGATTTTTCTACCAGTTAAACCTGTATCACCATGTGGGCCACCAATTACAAACTTTCCTGTTGGGTTGATGTGGTATTTAATTTTATCGTTGAATAAACTTTTGTATTGAGGGTAAGCTTTCATTACACGTGGGATAAGAATTTCTTTCATATCCTTAGTAATTTTTGCCAACATTTTAGGCTCAGTATCAAAGTCATCGTGCTGAGTAGAAATAACAATAGCGTCGATACGAACAGGTTTGTTGTTATCGTCGTACTCTAAAGTTACTTGACTTTTAGCATCAGGACGTAAATATTTAATGGCTTTATTTTCTCTTCTTAAAGCAGCTAATTCAATTAACAAGTTATGAGCTAAATCAAGAGCCAAAGGCATGTAGTTGCTAGTTTCGTTGGTTGCATAACCAAACATCATACCTTGGTCACCAGCACCTTGTTCTTCTTTCTTTTTACGTTCTACACCTTGGTTAATGTCTTGAGATTGTTCGTGAATTGCTGAAAGAATTCCACAACTGTTAGCCTCAAACATGTACTCACTTTTGGTATAACCAATTTTACGAATTACACCTCTAGCGATTTCTTGTACATCTAAGTAAGCTTTAGATTTCACTTCACCAGCAAGCACCACTTGGCCTGTAGTTACAAGCGTTTCACAGGCAACTTTACTTTGAGCATCGAATGCTAAAAAGTTGTCGATAAGAGCGTCACTAATTTGATCAGCTACCTTATCTGGATGTCCTTCAGAAACACTTTCAGAAGTAAATAAATACGGCATTGTTTTTTATTTTTTAATGAATGAATAAATATTTTAATCAGCAAGTAAGTTGTACAAATCTATATAATCAGATAAATCATTATCATAACCTTTGAATGGAAGTACTTTTTTACCTCTTACTTTACCAAATTCTTTTTTCAAATCTTCATGTACATTTTCTGCACCAAATGTAATTGCATCGGCATATTTAGCACCACCTCTGTACATATTTATATTCTCCCCAAGCCCAAAAACTTCAACATCTTTGGGAGTAATTGTGTTATTCACTTGTGCCAAACGTTGAAAATCTGTTCCTAAATTTTCATGATACGTTTCTTCACCAATAGTGTAAACAACTTTACTATGACCAAAAACTGGTTCTCTTTTATAAGCAGTTTTTATAAATAATGGAACTAAACTGCTCATCCAACCACTGCAATGAACAATATCAGGAGCCCAGCCAAATTTTTTTACAGTTTCTAAAGCACTCTTTGCAAAAAAAACAGATCGTAACCCATTATCTTCAAACCACTTATCTTCTTCGTCATGAAAAAGAAACTTACGTTTGTAAAAATCTTCGTTCTCAAGAAAGTAAACTTGTAATCTTGCACTTGGTAAACTTGCTACTTTAATTTGCAAAGGATAATCGTCATCATCAACAGTTACGTTGATACCAGACAATCGTACCACTTCGTGTAAACGATGTCTACGTTCATTAATTGTACCAAAACGAGGCATAATGCAACGCACTTCAAGCTCACTATTGTTACTTTTTATTGCTAATTTGTTAACTGTTTCTGCAAATTCTGTTAACTCAACGTAAGGTGACAGTTCGTTCGCAATAAACAGTATTCTTTTTTTCGACATTAAACGCTCTTTTTTGGGGCTTTTTTTCTAAAGGTTGCAAAAGTAACAAAAAAAAACCGAGAATACCAAGCTTTTGCCACTATCTTGCCACAAATTTGTTCTTTAATGAAAATTTTTACAAAAGTTACAGAGCTGCAGTCTTATTTAAATCCATTCATTTCAAATTCAAAATCCATAGGATTTGCCCCAACAATGGGAGCTTTGCACGAAGGACACCTGAGTTTAATAGAAGAAAGTAAAAAAAGTAATGAACTTACAGTTTGCAGCATATTTGTAAATCCTACACAGTTTAACGACCCAAAAGATTTCGAAAAATATCCCATTTCTATTGAACAAGATATTGCACTTTTAGCTACAAAAAATTGTGATGTACTTTTTTTGCCAAATGTTACAGAAATGTATCCTAATGGAACACAGAAATCAAAGTTTTATGATTTAGGCTTTATTGAAACTGTGCTTGATGGAGCTTACAGGCCTGGCCATTTTCAAGGAGTTTGTCAGGTTGTTGAACGTTTATTAGAAATAGTACAACCTAACAATTTGTATTTGGGGCAAAAAGATTATCAACAATGTATGGTAATACAAAAATTAATAGCTCTGATGAACTGGACTAATAAAATTAACCTTAAAATTTGTGCCACACTAAGAGAAAAAGATGGACTGGCAATGAGTAGTAGAAACCTCAGGCTAAGTATTGACGAAAGAAAACAAGCTAATGCTATACATAAATGTTTTATTAGCATTAAAGAAAAAATTAAGAAGGGAGAATTAAATGATTTGTTATTAATAAACGAATCTTTCTTAATTGAAAATGGATTCAGAAAAATTGATTATTTAACCATAGCAAAAGCTGATACACTCCAAAGTATTAATAATTGGGATGGGCAACAAAAAATAGTGTTATTAGCAGCAGCTTTTATTGGTGAAGTAAGGTTAATTGATAATATGCTCTTAAACTAAAAAATAATTTTAATGCATATTGAGTAAAAAATAAATATAAACAACAATTAAAAATTGGATATTTATTTGTCATTTAAAATTATCATTGCAAAAAAAATTGCCATCAAAAAAATTCTCAACATACTACAATATTTATTCTTTTTAGGATTGGGTATTTTTTTAGTATGGTGGAGTATTCACCAAATACCTGATAAAGAGTTCGATGGTTTTAAAAAAGCCTTAACTACTGCAAATTATTGGTTAATTATCCCAGTTTTTTTAATGCTATCTGCATCTCATTTAATAAGAGCTTTGCGTTGGAAATTATTAATGCAACCAATGGGCTACACTCCTAGCCTTCCTAATACTTTTTTTGCTGTAATGATTGGCTATTTAGCTAATCTCGCTGTTCCACGTTTAGGTGAAGTATTAAAATGTACAATTTTGTCTAAATACGAAAAAGTACCAGCAGAAAAAATAGTTGGAACTATAGTTGCAGAACGAGCTTTTGATGTAATTTGTTTATTAATTGTTTTTGTTTTAGCCTTTATTTTTCAGTTTAATGAAATGATGGATGCCTTTGAACAATTGAAAAATTTTTTAGCAATAAAACCTAAGGATGAAAGTGAAAACAAAATATATTTTTATATTAAAATTGGGTTTTTAGTGTTGATATGTTTCTTTATAATTTGGGTTGTTGTAACCAAAAAATGGAAGATTTTTATCGCCAAAGCTAAAAACATATTAAAAGGTATAATCGAGGGTTTGTCGAGTGCTTTAAAACTACAACAAAAAAATAAGTTTTTATTTTATAGTGCTAGTATTTGGATGCTATACTTAGTAGGAACTTGGATTGGATTATATGCTACAAAAGGCACTGAAGCTGGTTTACCTGTTGCTTTGAGTTGCTTAGCATTGGCAAGTATTGGTATGATTATAACCCCTGGCGGCGTTGGAGCTTACGCAATATTACTAGCCTATGTGTTAGTTGAAAATAAAATTGCTTATCCCCTTGGAATTGCCAATGGAACTTTACAATGGTTTGCACAGTGCATTATTGTTTTGGTAGTTGGTTTTATTTGTTTAATTCTACTTCCTATTTACAATAGAAATAAAATACTCCTAAAAAGAAATTAACTCTTAGAAAAATAAAAAATATGTCATTTGCATTAATTACAGGTGCTAGTAAAGGTATTGGAAAAGCTATGGCTTATGAATTTGCAAAGCAAAAAAAAAATGTTTTGTTAGTTGCAAGAAGTGAACATTTGCTAAAACAAATAAGTGAAGATATTTGTAAAAACCATAAAGTAGATGTATACTATTTAGCTATTGATTTAGCACAAGAAAATGCAGCTCAAAAAGTGAAGGAATGGTGCTTTGATAATATTTATACTGTTGATGTAATAGTAAATAACGCAGGATATGGCTTAAGTGGTGGTATCGAGAATTATACTTATGAGGAGTATAAAGCTATGATGCAAGTAAATATGAATGTTCCATTACAAATTATTCAAGAGTTTTTACCTAAGCTAAAAGAAAACAAGCAATCGTATATTTTAAACATAGCAAGTGCAGCTGCATACCAAGCAGTACCTGGGTTAAATGTTTATGCTGCAACAAAATCGTTTTTGCTGAGTATGAGCAGAAGTTTAAGCTATGAATTTAGAAAAACAAATATTAGTGTTACCTGTGTTAGTCCTGGTGCAACTGAAAGTGATTTTGCTAATAGAGCAAATGTAACTGGAGAAAAAGCTTTGAAAATGGCTGAAAAAGTAAATATGAAACCAGATGTAGTTGCAAAATTTGCGATTAAAAGTATGTATGCCAAAAAAACAGAAGCAATACCTGGATTTTTAAATAAAGCAACTGCATTTTTTGTATGGTTATTACCAAAGAAATTATCAGAAAAAATGGCAGCAGATATTTATGATTTGTAAATTAAAAATCAACTCCTATATTTGCAGCCCAATAAATGGCTGCGTAGCTCAACTGAATAGAGCATCTGACTACGGATCAGAAGGTTTTAGGTTTGAATCCTAACGCGGTCACTAAAAATAAAAACCCCCACATTTTGGGGGTTTTTATTTTCCATTCAACTAAACGTATCAATCTTTATTATCTAAATTTTCTTTTACTCATATTTTAAAAGTCTTTAAAAAACATAAAAAAAGAGGATGCAATTGCATCCTCTTTTTAAATATATATAGTGCTAATTATTTCAAATCAGTTAACATAGCATCATACATTTTAAATTTAGCTTCAAAAGCTTCAAAGGCTTTAACATCTTTACCTTGTACTCTTGTTTTCTTAAAATCAAACAAATTGGTTAAGTTGTTTACAGCACTTTTTAAACTTTGTTTTTCTTGCTTATTTTTTTCAGCCTTATCTTTTATAATGTTTACGCTTTTTTCATACCACTCAATAGCATTGTCAGCTAACTCTTGCAATGTTGCCAAATTACTAGCATTTACTTTTTTAATGTCGGCAATTTTTGCATTAAAGGCTGCATCGGCAGCGGCTTTTTTCTTAGGATCTTTTTCTACAACTTTATTTGCATTTGCTTCTTGTAATGCTTTTAATCCTTCTCTATAAACATCATCTTGAGTTCCAAAATCATAATAATAGATTAAACCTAAATTATAAGCTGCTAATCCATCATTTGAATTTTTAGCAAACGCTTTCTTAAAACACTCTACTGCTTTTTTGTGATATAGTTCTTTTTTTGCTGGGTCTTTATCAATTTTTTCTTTAAACTCTGGAGTTAGATTATAAAACATATTTCCATAAGTCATGTAACCGCTACTATTAATATTTCCAGCAGCGTCTTCTGCGGTATAAACATCTAATAAATCTTCAATCTTAGTATTTCTTTCAAGATATTCTAATTTGTAATCATCCCATTTTTCTTTTGGATATTTGGCTTCAGCTATTGCATAATATTTTTCAAAATTTGCTTTATCTTTTTGCTCGGTTAATCCATAAAGTACGTATTTGTACATATCTACATCTTCTTTTCCACCATAACCTTTGTCAATTGCAAATGTGTAATGTACAATAGCTTTATCTACCATCTTAGCATTTTGTGCACTATAACCTGCCATTAAAATAGGAAAAGTATCTAAGGCTCCGCCATTATTTCTCAAATTTAATTTCATAGATAACTTTGTTAATTCAGCAGAACGATTATAATAGAAATAAGCACTATCGTAATTTTTTGCTGTATAAAACTCTCTTCCAATTGTAAAATTGGCTGCATAAAGTACATCGTGTGGACGAGTACCTAAACTTGCAATAGTTGATGTAGTAAGTGCTGTTAAATTAGGATCTAAAGCTTGATACTTCATAAAAAGATCATGAGCTTCTAAAGTTAAATATGGAGCTTTTTTCATGTTATCGCCGATAGTTATCAACTCACATAAAATTCTGCATTTCCATAAGTAACCATTTTGTGTAGTTGCTAGTGCTGGTGTTTTTGCTATTATTTTATCGTAATCAGACTTTGCAGCATCCATCTGTCCAATGATAAAAGAAGTTTGTACTTTTTCAAATGGGTCTTTTTGAGCATTTAAATTTTTCATCATCACAAAAGACAAAGCAACAACTAGAAATTTCTTCATTTTTATAGTATTAATTTTTAAAATAGGGATGGCAATATTAACATTTTATATCTCTGATGCCAATTTTTATGCCATTACACATTAACATACTGTTAAAATTTAGCCATTTTGTTTTAACTCCCATTGCCATGCAGTATGCATCATTTCTTTTAAACCAAGTTTAGGATTCCAGCCTAACTCTTGCTTTACAAAATCGTTATTTGCATAAATGCTTACCACATCACCTGGACGTCTATCGCCTAAAACATAATTCAATTTTGTACCACTAACTTCTTCAAAAGTTTTAATAGCTTCTAAAACAGTTATACCATTGCCAGTTCCAAGATTAAAAGCAATTACGTTTTCGTTCAACTTTCCATCAAGTAAATATTTTATGGCCAATGTATGTGCATGTGCAATATCACAAACATGAATAAAATCACGAACACAACTTCCATCTCTTGTATCATAATCGTTTCCAAAAACCGTCATTTGTGGCATTTTACCAATAGCAGTTTTTGTAATTGCTGGTACTAAATTTTGTGGTTTATCGGTTGTTGTTTCGCCCAATAAATTTGATGGATGTGCCCCAACAGGATTAAAATATCGTAATAAAATATTTTTATTTTTTTGTGCTACAGAAAAATCTGTGATGATGGTTTCGCCCATTTGTTTTGTTGCTCCATAAGGTGAAGCTGCAGGTTGTTTAGGAGTTTGCTCGGTTACCCTGCTTTCTTTAGGATTACCATAAACCGTACAACTTGATGAAAAAACAAAATTGGGAATGTTGAATTTCTCTACACATTTCAACAAATTTATCAAACCAAACATATTGTTTTCGTAATACATTAATGGCAATTGTACACTTTCGCCAACAGCCTTGTATGCAGCAAAATGAATAATTCCATCAATATTAGGATGGTTTACAAATACTTGCTCAAGTGCTTTGTAATCTACTAAATCTACACTGTAACTAATTGGTTTTATAGAAGTTATAGCTTCTATATTGTTTAAAATTTCAATTTGTGATCTTGATTGATTATCAACACAAATTACATTATAACCATTTTCTTGTAAATCTACGATAGTGTGAGAACCAATATAACCGGTTCCTCCTGTTACTAAAATTGTTTGCTTCATATTTGCAGCAAATTAAATACGAAAATCTATTAATTCAAAGAAATGAGTTTACCTATTTTAATATATTGTTATGATGCCTATTGTGGTTGGTGTTTTGGTTTTGGTGGAGTAATAAAAAATATTGAGGAAAAATTTGCCTACAAATTACAAACAGAAACTTTAGCTGGCGGTATGATTACACCTGAAAAACCAGTACACATTAGTGTCACAGCTGATTATATTTTAAATGCTATACCAAAAGTTGAAGCCATGACAGGTGCAAAATTTGGTAGTGATTATTTGTGGCATCTACAAAATCCTACACAAACAGATTGGTTTCCTAACAGTTTAAAACCTGCCATTGCTGCATGTATAGTAAAAGAAAAAAATCCCTTATTACAAGTTAAATTTATAGAAGCTATTCAATTTGGGTTATTTGTTGAAGGAAGAGATTTAACAGACGATGAAGCTTACCGTCATTTATTGCCCTTATTTGGTTTTGAAGCTGATGATTTTTATACAAAATTGAACAATAAAAAATATTTAAGCCAAGCTTTACAGGAGTTCGAAACCTGCAAGCAATTAAGGGTACAGGGCTTTCCTGCATTGTATTTACAACACACTGATGGTAAAATATATGCTATTGCAAACGGCTATACTAGTGAAAAAGATGTTGAAAGTAGAATCAATAAACTAATCCATAATTAAGCTTTATTCCTCTTCCTTCAAACTCATTAAATATGCCTTTATAAACCCATCAATTTCACCATCCAAAACTGGTTGAACGTTGCCTACTTCATAGTTAGTTCTATGGTCTTTTATCATTTTGTAAGGATGTAAAACATAACTGCGAATTTGACTGCCCCATTCAATTTTTTTCTTACTTGCCTTTGTTATGTTAGCAGCCTCTTCTCTCCTTCTTAGCTCTTCTTCATACAATCTACTTTTAAGCATTTGCATGGCAATTTCCCTGTTTTCGCCTTGAGTTCTTGCCTGTTGACACTCCACAATTATTCCACTTGGTATATGCTTAAGGCGAACTGCAGTTTCAACTTTATTTACGTTTTGTCCACCACTGCCACCACTTCTATAAAAAGCCCACTCAATGTCGGCAGCATTTACATTTATTTCAATACTATCATCAATTAATGGATATACATAAACACTGGCAAAACTTGTATGTCGCCTTGCATTACTATCAAATGGAGAAATGCGAACCAATCTATGTACGCCTGATTCAGCTTTTAAAAAGCCATAAGCAAATGGCCCTTCAAATTGTAAAGTTGCAGTTTTAATGCCTGCTCCATCGCCTTCTTGATAGTCAATTTCACTTACTTTAAAACCCTGTTTATCGCCATACATTCTGTACATTCTCAGCAACATTTCGGCCCAATCTTGACTTTCAGTTCCTCCAGCTCCAGGGTTTATTTGTAAAATTGCTGTGAGTTCATCTTCTGGACTATTCAAAGTGCTTTTAAACTCAGCATCTTCTATTACAATTTGAGCTTGTTTATAAGCTTGCAGGGTTTCCTCTTCGGTAGCATCGCCACTTTTAAAAAAATCAAAAAGTACAGCAAAATCTTCAATACTGTTTTCTACTTCTTTATATAATTTTATCCAATATTCGTGTTGCTTTATTTCTTTCATAATAGCAGTTGCACGGATATTATCGTTCCAAAAGCCTTCACTTAGTGAAATAGCTTTATCTTGTTCTAACTTATAGTTTCTATCATCATAGTCAAAGAAACCTCCTTAAAATGGCGGCTCTATCTCTTAAAGCTTTTAATTGCTCTATCGTCATTTGTATTTTAAATTTTTGCAAATAAACGATTAAGACGTTACAAGTGTAAAATCTTATACTAATAAAATAAATTAAATACTTAATAAAAGTTTAATGGAAATTCTATTAAATATTTTTCTTCAATTAGTTCATGAGCTTATTTTTGCACATGCCTACCAAAAAATTTATTCCAAAAAAAATTATTGATGCATTAACTTTTGATGATGTTTTGCTAAAACCAAATTATAGCGAAATATTACCAAAAGATGTAGACACAAGTACACAACTTACAAAAGCAATTAAGTTGAATATTCCTTTTTTATCGGCTGCCATGGATACAGTTACAGAAGCTAATTTAGCCATTGCTTTAGCCAGAGAAGGTGGTGTTGGAATTATTCATAAAAATATGAGTATTGAGCAACAAGCAGCTCAAGTACGAAAAGTAAAACGTACCGAAAGTGGTTTAATTTTAGACCCCATTACACTTAGCTCAACATCTACCGTTGCAGATGCTTTTGCTATTATGAAAGACAATAAAATTGGTGGAATACCTGTAGTAGATGATGCCAATAAATTAATTGGAATTGTTACTAATAGAGATTTAAGATTTGAAACTAATAATCTTAAAAAATCTATCAAAAATGTAATGACTAGCGATAACCTTATAACTGCTCCACAAGGTACTAGCATGGCACAAGCAACTAATATTTTACAAAAACATAAAATTGAGAAACTACCTGTTGTAAATAAAAAAGGAGAATTAGTAGGCTTAATCACTTATAGAGATATTTTACAATTACGTAATTACCCATTTGCAGCTAAAGATAGTTTTGGAAGATTAATTGTAGGTGCTGCGTTAGGTATCACAAATGACTTGCTCGAACGTGCTAAAGCTCTTATAGAAGTTGGTGTTGATGTTGTGAGTTTAGATAGTGCACATGGGCATAGTAAAGGCGTTATTGAAGCAGTAAAATTGCTAAAAAAGAATTTTAAAAACTTACAAGTAATTGCAGGAAATGTAGCTACACATGCAGGTGCAAAAGCTTTAGCACAAGCAGGTGCCGATGCTGTAAAAGTAGGTATTGGCCCAGGTAGTATTTGTACTACAAGAATAGTTGCTGGTGCAGGTGTACCACAGCTTACTGCCATTATGGATGTTGCTAGTGCTTTACAGCCTTTAGGCATTCCATTTATTGCTGATGGTGGTATAAGATATACAGGAGATGTTGTAAAAGCTTTAGCAGCAGGTGCCAGCAGTGTAATGATGGGAGGTATTTTTGCTGGTGTAGAAGAAAGCCCTGGAGAAACTATTATTTACGAAGGTAGAAAGTTTAAATCTTACAGAGGTATGGGCAGCTTGGGTGCTATGAGTGTGGGTAGTAGTGATAGATATTTTCAAGATGAAACACAACCTAAAAAATTTGTTCCAGAAGGTATTGAAGGCAGAGTGGCATATAAAGGATATTTACACGAAATTGTATATCAATTTACTGGTGGCTTAAGGGCTGGCATGGGATACTGTGGAGCAGCTAATATTGAAGCATTACAACAAGCAAGTTTTGTAAAAATTAGTAATGCAGGTATTAAAGAAAGTCATGCCCACGACATTGAGATTACTAAAGAATCTCCTAATTATACCAGAAGTTAAACTGTAAACATTCATGTATTTTTTTAAGTTTACTTATTGGGTTATTTATAAAGCATTTTATATTTATTTCAAGAAAAAACAGCAAGTTAAGTTTGGTGAGAATTTGCTAAGAAAGCTTGAACAAGAACATAATGGTAAATTTGATGAACGAACATTTAAGAAAATAATCTTTGGTTATTCTATTCAAATTCCTGCAATTTATGATGGTTTTTTGGGTTTATATAATAGGAAATCATCTCAACAAGAATGCACCAACTTATTGCATTATTTTATTTGCAGTAGTGTTTTTGATAATTTTTTTGATAGACAAGAACTAACCGATAAAGAAATATATGCCATCACTTTCGATAGCCAAAACTTTAGCCCAAAATCGTTTGAACAGAGAATTGGCTTAGCTGCTCATCTTTATCTGTTAAGCAACATCAACCCAAACGAAAAGCAAGAATATCTTACAGTATTAAAACGTGCCTTTGATGTTCAGGCAGCCTCAAGAAATCAATTTAACTCCACTATCTCTAATCAAGAAATTGATTGGATTACAAGAGAAAAAGGTGGTTGTGCCTTGCAGCTTTGCTGCTATTATCTTGATAAAGTGAATAGCATAGAAGAAAAAAAAACTTGGTATGCTTTGGGCGAAGTAATTCAGTTTACCAACGATTTGTACGACATTTATAGAGACATTCAAAATGGATTAGAAACCATTCCTAACAGACTAGAAAATATAATAGAATTTAAATCCATGTTTTTAAATCTTATAAATAACTTAAAAAATGAAATCAATAATATCACTGTTCATTCAGCCAATAAATTACCTTTAAAAATTTCTTTAATGGGTATTGCTGCTTTTGGTATTATTGCAATTGAACAACTCGAAAAAATAGCTGACAAAAATGGTAATTTGCCCAATTTAAAAACAGTGCCTCGTAAGCAATTAATTGTTGATATGGAAAAGCCAAGTATGCTTATAAAATGGGTAAACATTACTTACAAACTCAGCAAAAAATAAGCCATGCAAATTGTATTATTCGATAATAAACAAAGAGATAAACTTTATCCATTTACTGCTGCAAGAGCAGTTGGGAGTTTAAAGTTTGGTTTATTTAGCCTTCAAGAACGTTGGAATTTTTTCCTAAATCAAGCAACTCAAATACTTACCAAAGCTGAAATTCAACCTATTTATAATGAATTGCCATTGGGCGACATCTTATTAATTGATGCAGCAATTGTGGCAAATGAAGCTTTAGTAAAGCAAATATTAAAACTTCAGCAGGGGCATTATTTATCTTATAGCAAAGGGTTTATTGCAGGAAGAATTTATACAGAAAATCCATTGTCGCTTAATACAGTTTTTGACATTGGTTTTAATCAAGTTCAACAATACGATAATGAGGTAACAAGAATTGATAGCCCCTTACAAATTATAGAAAACAATGTATCTTTTATTAGAGATGACTTTTTTAATTACACCACCAATAAACAATCAAATAATGTTGATGCAAGTAATACCATAATTGCACCTTCAAACATTTTTATTGAAGAAGGTGCCCAAATAACTTGTAGTATTTTAAATGCTAGTAATGGACCAATTTATATTGGCAAAAATGCTACGATAATGGAAGGCAGCTTAATTAGAGGCCCTTTTGTTTTGGGTGAAAATGCTGTTGTAAAAATGGGTTCAAAAATTTATGGGGGAACAACTGTTGGAAAAAACTGTGTAGTTGGAGGCGAAATTAAAAATGCTGTGTTACAAAATTTTTCTAACAAAGCACATGATGGTTATTTAGGTGATAGCATTATTGGTGAATGGTGTAACCTTGGTGCAGGAACAAGCAATAGCAATATAAAAAATACAGCAAGCGAAATTAAATTATGGAACGATGAAATAAAGCAATTTGTACTAGCAGGCAATAAATTTGGCTCTTTAATTGGGCATTATACAAGAACAGCCATCAACAGTAGCATAAATACAGGCTCAGTTTATGGCATAAGTTGTAACGTTTTTGGTGAGGGCTTACTGCCAAAATCAATTCCTAGTTTTACGTGGGGTACACAAAAAAGTTATGAGGTTGATAAAGCAATTGATGCCATTGAAAATTGGCAAAAGTTAAAGGGAATAAACATGAGCCCACAAGAAAAAGAAATGATTAAAAATTTAAAAAAATAATACAAAATATATGCGTACACAAATAGCAGCAGCTAACTGGAAGATGAATTTAACACTACAACAAGCTAACACCTTGGTAGATGATTTATTGGCTTTACCACATTCGTTAACTACAAATCAACAAGTTGTTTTTGGCATTCCATTTCCTTATTTACAATTTTTTGCTGAGAAACTAAAAGACAAACAAAATGTTTTTGTTGCAGCACAAAACTGTTATACTAAACTTAGTGGTGCTTATACAGGAGAAACAAGTGTGCAAATGCTACAAAGTATTGGGGTTACTCACGTAATTATTGGTCATAGTGAACGTAGAGAATATTTTAATGAAAGCCACGAAATGCTTAAAGAAAAAGTGGATATTATTTTAGCCAACAACCTTACTCCAATATTTTGTTGTGGCGAACCTTTAAGTATTAGAGAGGCTGAAACACAGAATCAATTTGTGCAGCAACAAATCGAAGATTCTTTGTTTCACTTAAGTAGTGAACAAGCCAAAAAAATTGTAATTGCTTACGAACCCATTTGGGCTATTGGTACAGGCAAAACTGCTAGTAGCCAACAAGCACAAGACATACAAGCTTTTATAAGACAATTACTAGCTTCTAAATTTGGTGAAGATGTAGCCAATGCTATTCCAATTTTATATGGAGGTAGTGTTAAAGCCAATAATGCAAAAGAACTTTTTGATATGCCAGATATTGATGGTGGATTAGTTGGTGGAGCATCTTTAATTCCAGCTGAATTTAATGCTATAATTAATGCATT
>JBMLOR010000073.1:18806-37250 GCA_049242865.1 Chitinophagaceae bacterium
TTATATAAACTAAAAAACTGTAGCCTACAATAGTGCTACAGTTTTTTTATTAACTTCAATTTTTTCTACCTCGTTGGCTGTGATGTGCTTTTAATTTTTGCTTCAATACCTTCTTTATACTTTTTTACAGCAGTTGCAATTGCACCGGCTAAAGCATTTTGCCCTTCTTCGCTATTTAAATAGGCTTCTTCCTCAGGATTACTAATAAATCCAAGTTCTACTAAAATAGCAGGCATTGCTACAGCTTGCAATACCCAAATTCCTACTCCTCGCTGCCTTACATCTCTATTACTTCTCCCAATATTAATAAATTCTTGTTGTACATTAAATGCAAGGTTTATGCTTCTTTCTGCATATTGTTGGGTTCTTAATGAAATTGCAATGGCTTGTTCAGGACTATAGGGATCAAAATTTTTAAGTTCGGCATCCATGCTACTATCTTTAAACAAATCTGCATTTTCTCTTAAAGCTTTTTCCTTATCATCATTTTTGTTTACACCCCATATATAGGTTTCAGTTCCTTTTGCAGTTGTTGGTATGGTATAATATCTATACTGTGGTACTTGTACACTACGCCATTTTCCTTTTTTCTTTACACGTTTAGTTTCGTAACCAATTAATTCTCTGCCTTTTTTAGCAGGTGCATCGTTACAGTGTATGCTAATAAATAAATCACCACCTGCTGCATTGGCTTTATTAGCTTTAACTTTTACATTGTCGTAAAAATCTTCAGTTCTAGTCATGTATACTTCAACATCACCAATTTCCTTTTTTATCATTTGCTCTAGCTTTAGAGCAACAGCAAGTGAAACATTTTTCTCGTAACTGTAAGCACCACTAGCACCATAATCACTTCCTCCATGACCTGCATCAATAACAATTTTCCTCACACCCTTTTTTTGAACATACTTAGTACTAGCATTTTTATTAATAGCTGATATACATAATAATGTAATAATTATTAAAGCTGGTGTAATAAATTTTAGTCCTTTATTCATAGAAAATTGTTAAACCTTTATAATTAAATGAATTTTTAAAATCAACCTTTATTTTTGCCCATTATATGGTATTTATATTTAACAATAACGTAAAACAACTGCTTCGTATTTTAGGTTTTGTTATTTTATTTATTGTTGGCCTGCAATTAACTATAAATGCAGCATTATTTAATGAACAAGAAAACATTTTAACAGTTTTTTTTAGTCAACCTCCAACAATTAAGAAAACACAAATATCTACCCCCAACAAAAACAAAGTTCTACCTGCAAAAAAAAGTATTACAACTTCATCTACCCAAAAATTAAATTCACCTTCTAAAATCGTTGTTGATACTCCTAAAAAATCTACTATAAATACTATTGAGCTAATTGATTCTTTTCCAAAAAAAAATAAAGATAGTGTAGCAAAAAAAGTGATTACTGTAGATACTGTTGCATTTAGTAAAGATTCGTTAGATGCACCTGTTAAATATACTGCAAAAGATAGTGGTGTGTTTATTTTAAATACTCAAGAATTCTTTTTGTATGGCAAAGCTTTGGTTGAACAAAAAGGCATGAGCCTTGAAGCAGGAAATATTCAATATGATGGCGGCAAACAAACTATGATTGCTTATGGTAGTTTAGATAGTACCAACGACCCTGATAAAATGCCCACCATGAAAGATGGAACAGGAACTACAAGAAGCGATACCATTACTTTTAACCTTAAAACACAAAGAGGGAGAACTGTAAACTCGTTTTACAACGAAGGTGAATTATTTTTTAAAGGATCAGTGCTAAAAAAAATTGATAGTAACAGTTTTTTTGGATATAAATGCACCTTTACCACTTGTAATTTAGATCATCCCCATTTTGCAATTAGAGCAAGAAAGCTAAAAATTATTTCCAACAAATTAGCCATAAGTGGCCCTGCTAGCCCAGAGTTTGAAGGTGTTCCATTGCCAATTGGTTTACCTTTTGGTATTTTTCCTATGAATACAAGAGGTCGTCATGGTGGTTTATTGCCTCCACAATTCACCACAAGTGAAGATTTTGGTTTTGGGCTCGAAGGCTTGGGCTGGTATAAAGTGATTAATGATAACGTTGACGTTACCTTAAGAAGCAATTTTTATAGTTATGGCGGTTGGATGGTAAACCTTTCACCAAAATACATCAAAAGATATCATTACAGTGGGAGCCTAAATGTTACTTTTCAGAATACAAGAATTTTAAATAGGTCTGTTGGGGCTAAAGAAGAGTTTACTAGTACTCAAAGTTTTATGGTAAACTGGAATCACAGTAGAGATAATAGGGCAAGGCCAGGTACAACTTTTGGTGCAAACGTAAATTTTGGGAGTACAAAATTTAACAGTAATGTGTTAAACAATCCTTTTGTAAATTTTCAAAACCGAATTAACTCAAACATCAATTATACCAAAGATTTTAGAGGAAAAGCAAACATAAGTTTGAATGCTAGTCATAGCCAAAACAATGCGACAAAAGAGGTAAATATTCAATTTCCAACGCTAAATGTGAATGTAGTAACCTTTTACCCTTTTCAAAAAAAGGATAAAATAGGAACCCCAAAATGGTATGAAAATATTGGTATTGGTTACAGTGCAAATTTTACCAATCAGGTAGGTTTTTACGATACAGCATTTTCATTTAAAAAATTATTAGATACTGCTCAATGGGGTGCCACTCATAATGTGCCTATAACAATTAGTTTACCAGCTCTAGGACCAATCACTTTTTCGCCAAGTGTAACTTATCAAGAAAAATGGTATGGACAAAAAATATTTAGGCGTTGGAATTCAACTACAAAAAAAGTAGACACCACCATTGAAAAAGGATTTTACACTGCAAGAGATATGAGCTTTGGTATTGCTGCCAATACTAGAATTTTTGGAACTGTAAATTTTAAAAAAGGAAATATACAAGCAATAAGGCACGAGGTTCGTCCATCTTTTTCTATAAACTACAAGCCAAATATGGCTGCATCGTTTCACGAAACTTTACAAACAGACGATTCTGGAACTCGATTTGTTAGGGTGTCGCAATTTGATGGGGTAATGCCTGGAACTTTTACTGAAGGTAGAGTATTTGGCGTTGGTTTTGGTATTGATAATGTATTGGAAATGAAGAAAAGAAACAAAGAAGATACTACAGGAAAAGGAACAAAAGTTAAATTAATTGATGGATTTGGATTCACAGGGTTTTACAATGCCATTGCAGATAGTTTTCACTTTTCACCCATTAATTTATATCTAAGAACTAATTTATTCGACATATTTAATATCACTGCAGGTGCAACTTTAGACCCCTACATTACAAATGCTAGTGGAAGAAGAATTGATAAACTTCAGTGGACTGGCAATAAATTTTCGCTTGGAACTATAACCAATGGAAACATTGCTATTTCTACTCAAATACAAAGCAAACCAAGAGATGGCAAAACACAAGAACAAAGATTAAACGAAACCCCTCAAGACCCATTTATGACCCCTGAGGAACAACAAAGACAGTTACAATTTACACGTGCAAACCCTGCTGAGTTTACAGATTTCAATATTCCTTGGAGTTTAAATTTAAGTTATTCTTTCAATTTTAATAGAGTTCAAAAAGCAGATTACAGTGGCTTTACAACGCAAACATTTAGCAGTTTAAATTTTAATGGAGATTTTAGTTTAACAGAAAAATGGAAAATGGGGGCTACTGGTTTTTTTGATATGAACTCTAAAACCCTACAACAATTGAGTTTTTTTGTTAGTAGAGAAATGCATTGTTGGCAATTAAGCATCAATGTTACTCCTGTAAACACGTTTAGAAGCTTTAATATTGTACTTAGCCCCAAAAGTGGCATTCTTAGAGACTTAAGAATTAATAGAAGCAGAACTTTTGTAAATTAATTCTTAATTTCTATCAAAAAAAAAGACCATTTAAAGGTGTAAATCCTAAAAATGGTCTTGCAAATTATTAAACTATATTTCTAACTAAATGCTTCTTTAACTCTATCAAAAAAGCTTTTATCAGTTTTACTTGGCTGTGGTTTAAAGTTTGCTGAATTACTTAATTTTTCGAGCATCGCTTTTTCCTCATTATTTAAATGCTGAGGTGTCCAAACATTAACATACACCAATTGGTCGCCTCTATTGTACCCTTGCACCTCAGGAAAACCTTTACCTTTTAGTCTTAAAATTTTACCACTTTGAGTACCCGCAGGAATTTTTAAGTTTACCCTACCAGTAATCGTAGGAATTTCTACTTGTGTACCAAAAGTTGCATCAGGAAAGCTGATATATAAATCATAAGCAACATTTAAACCATCTCTTTGTAGTTGTGGATGTTGTTCTTCCTCAATTTGTATTAATAAATCACCTGCGTAACCACCACGTTCTCCTGCATTACCTTTTCCACTCATGCTCAACTGCATACCTTCTTGCACGCCTGCAGGTATTTCTATGCTGATCATTTCTTCACCAAAAACTCTTCCTTCACCTCGGCAACTACCACATTTATTGGTGATAGAACTTCCACTACCATTACAAGTTGGACAAGTATTTACTGTTTGCATTTGCCCTAAAAATGTATTACGTACTTGACGAACTTGCCCACTTCCTCCACAAGTTTTACAGGTTTGAATACTATTTTTATCTTTTGCCCCATTACCATCACAAGTGTTACAAACTACATGTTTTTTTACCTTGATTTGTTTGGTACAACCATTGGCAATTTCTTCGAAATTTAGTTTTAGTTTTACCCTAAGGTTGCTACCTCTTGCACCTGAAGCTCTTGCTCCACCTCGTTGTGAACCTCCTTGCCCACCAAAAAAGCTACCAAACATTCCATCGCCAAAAATGTCGCCAAAATGAGAGAAAATATCTTCCATGTTGGCATTATGAAAACCTCCACCACCTGATGCACCTTGAAATGCTTGATGCCCAAATCTGTCGTATTTGGCACGCTTATCATTATCGCTTAATACTTCATAAGCTTCGGCTGCTTCTTTAAATTTATCTTCTGCAGCTTTATCTCCAGGATTTCTATCTGGATGATATTGCATGGCAGTTTTACGATATGCTTTTTTTATTTCATCAGCACTAGCCGATTTTGAAACGCCTAAAATTTCGTAATAATCTCTTTTCATAAGCCCCCTTTAATCCCCCAAGGGGGAAGTTTTAAACATTAATTTTAATAATTTTCATGTCCCTGCATAGAGGGATTTTAGTGATTTTTATTTGCCCACCACTACTTTAGCAAAACGAACAATTTTATCGTTTAGCAAATATCCTTTTTGTACTTCATCAATTACTTTTCCAACCAATTCTTCACTTGGAGCTGGAATTTCTGTGATGGCTTCGTGTTTTTCAACATCAAATTCGGCTTGTACACTGTCCATTGCTTTTAGTCCCTTGTTTTGCAAACTTGTTCTTACTTTATTGAAAATAAGTTGAATACCTTCTTTTTGTGTTGAAAAATCGGTTGTAGTTTCTAATTGTTTTTCTGCACGGTCAATATCATCTAAAACGTCAAGTAAGCTTACAATAATATCTTTACCTGCAGTTTGAATTACTTCTAATCTTTCTTTGGCTGTTCGGCGTTTGTAATTTTCGAACTCGGCCATCATTCGCAAAAATTTATCTTTTTGTTCGGCTAACTCTGCTTCTAATTTTTTGGTAGCAGTTTCTGCTGCCTCAGGAGAAGTTTCTGTTTCAATAGTAGTTGTTTCAGCTGCTGCATTTTCGTCAGTAGTTACAGCTTCGTTTATGTCAACATTGTTTAAAGTATCGTTTATTTGCTCTTCCATATTTGATTTCTTATTTCGGTATTAGTTAACAATTATTTTGCCGTGCAGTTAAATAGGAAATTTTGGCAGAATAAATTTTGGATTTTTAGCCTAGCTGATAAGAATTACAGCAGTTGAACCTAACCCTGATTGAAATGGAAAGCTCGAATGCAGCGAAGCGAAATGAAGACTTGGAATGAAAAGCAGGACATGAAAGTTAAATAGAATTGCTGTAGTTGATGTTTCTGAAAATATATTTTTAGTTCAGTTTTGACGGTGCAACTAAATTGAAAGCTGGGATTATAACTTCAAACTCTTTATTATTTTGTAGGTTGAGCATGGTGTAGGTTCCATACATTTTACCCATTTCACTTTTTAAAAAACAAGCACTGATGTAGGTGAATGGTTTGTGAAAAAAAATAACTGGCGTTTGCCCTACAACACCCTCTCCTTCTACCATTCTGTACTCGCCACAACTATCAAAAATATGCCAAGTGCGTTTTAAAAGTTGAACAGCAAATTTGTTTTGATTATTTATAGTAATTCGGTAAGAAAAACCAAATTCATGGTTAAATGCATTGCTACTATCTTTTTCATAAAAGACTTCTACATTAATTTCAATTCCATTTGTAGTTGTTGAATACATAGTGTTTTACAAATCTAAAAGCTTTTGATATTCAAAATTCTTTATTGTGTTTTAAAACCAACAATTAAGTAAAAAACTAGTTTTACTTACAAAAAATTAATGTAGAGTAGCTGTAAATTGTTGGTAAATTGCTTGTATTTGGGCTTTTTTTTCTGTTGTCATTTTATCGTAGGTTTTAATAAGCATTCCTAATCTTGGATTTGATAAAAAAAAGTTACGTTGTTTGTTCATAAAATGCCAAAACAACGCATCCCAAATTTCGCTCCATTTGTCTTTTTTGTAATTACTCATTTTTAGTACATAACTGCTGCCACTGATGTAGGGTTTTGTTGCCATTAATCCACCATCTGCAAACTGACTCATGCCATAAACATTAGTTACCATTACCCAATCATAAGCATCAATATACATTTCCATAAACCATTTGTACACTTGGTTGGGATGAAACTCGCAGAGTAACATAAAGTTGCCCAAAATCATGAGTCGTTCAATGTGATGATTGTAGCCGGTATTTAACAACTTTTTTATAGTTACATCAATAGGTAGTATACCTGTTGTTGCGTTATAAAAAGATGGGGGAATTTGTTTTGTAAATTGCCAATAATTGGTTGTACGTTCTTGACTGCCTTTGTAAACATACACACCACGAATAAACTCACGCCAACCAATAATTTGTCGGATAAAACCTTCGAGTGAATTAAGTGATACGTTGTTTGTTTTGCTAAAATCAATAGCAGCATTTACTATTTGCATAGGTAGCAATAAACCTATATTGAGCATTGGAGTAAGGATGCTGTGATGGAGGGTAATTTCGTTGTCGACAATGGCATCTTCGTATTCACCAAATTCATTAAAACGGGTTTTAAAAAATTGCTGCAACCAAATTTCACTTTGATGATGTGTTGTAGGATAGATAAAGGTTGTAGAAATTTTTCCATAATTGTTTGGATAATGTTTTTCTACATAATTTATTGCTTCTTTGTAATGCTCATTAATTTCTGGAAACTCAATTCTTGGGGCAAGTTTATCTTTTGGATATTTTAACCTGTTATCAGCATCAAAACTCCATTTACCACCTGTTGGCTTTCCATTATCATCGATTAAAATGTTTAATTTTTTTCGTTGTTGAATGTAAAAATCTGTTTGAAAATATTTTTGTTTTACTCCAAAATAATTTTCTAGACCTTGCTTTGTATTAATAAACAATGGTGTTGGATGCTCAACAATTTTTATTTGTTTTTTTAAACAAGTTTCAACAATTCGTTTATTAAGACAATTATCACAAACATCATACACAGCAATAACTGAGTGAGGGCTTTGATTTAAAAACTCCCTTACATCGTGTTGGTTGTTTGTAGCCTCAATATAAGTTACTTTAATACCATTTTGTTGTAAATAAGTTTTATAAAATTGCATGCTGGCCCTATGTAAAACCAACTTTTGTTTATGAAATTTATACTGACTAAAAAATAGAAATTCTTCTATTAAAAAAACTTCGGTTGCCTGTTTTAACAAGCTAATGTCTTTAAACAATTGGTTAGGGAAAATCAAAAACGCTGGGTTCATTTATTTATTTTTATTCATTCTACATTTATCGCTACAATACTTTACTTCGTCCCAAACTTTTTCCCATTTTTTACGCCAAGTAAATGGCCTATTGCAAGTAATACAAACTTTGGTGGGGAGATGTTGTTTTTTTACATTTCTCATATTTCGGTACTAACTTTTCCAACTTTAGCATAACTGAGCCTGTGTAGTTTTTTGGTTACATGATAACTATCTAAGCCACTACAAGTAACAGTTTGGGCTTTTTCTAAATCAACAAATCCATCGGCATTTAATACTTCATCTGGAAATATTATTTTAACTATTTTGCCAATAATTAAAGTAGTACCATTTAGCTCAATATCGATTTTTTGAACAAATTCACAGGCAAATTTCACACTACTTTCTTGTACAAATGGAGCAATAATATTGCTAACATACTCTGGTGTTAAGCCAACTTCTTTAAACTCACTTACACCTTCATCGTACTTTGCACTACATTGATGGGCTTGTTTAACAAAGCTTGGTAAAACATGGTTTATTGTGTATACTTTGGTATCTAAAATATTTCCCAAGGTATTTCTTTTAGGATATGATGGCCTTATAATTATTCCACAAAGTGCAGGATTTGCACCTAGATGAAAAAGGCTACTAAAAGTTGCTAAGTTTTCTTCGCCATCAGCACTTTTTGTTGCTACTAAAGTTAAGCTTTTAAATCCACCTAATGAGTTGATAAGGTTTGCCCTGAATCTAGTTTCAAGACTAATTATTTGTTCATGGTTGTACGTCATTTTCTTTTCTTCTTGTATGTTTATATAAAATTCTTAAGTTTTCTTTTTTAACCAATTCATTACTTCTATGTCCCCAAATAGCTTTTCTGGCTTCTTTACCAGCAAGTTCAATATCCACAATAGGAAAAGGATAATCTTTACCAATAACAACCCCACTTAATTGTTGTTCAATTAAACTCATTTTATATGGTTCGTGAATAAACTCAACTGGAATTTGATTTAGTTGTGGTAACCATTTTTTTATGAATAAGCCATGTGGGTCATGATCTTGAGATTGTTTTATAGGATTGTACATTCGAATAGTATTAATGCCTGTTGTACCTGCCTGCATTTGAAATTGTGGGTAATGAATTCCAGGCTCATAATCTAAAAAAAGTTGTGCTAAATGGTAAGTTGCTAAACGCCAATCTTGAAATAAATGATGGCAAAAAACACTCACCAACATGGCCCTCATTCTAAAGTTAATCCAACCTGTTTTTTGTAAACACTTCATGCATGCATCTACTAATGGAAATCCTGTATTACCATTTTTCCAAGCATTAATATAGTGTTCATTAACAGGATGTTGCAATAGTTCGTAACCAGCGTTTACACATTTTATTTCGTAGCTGCACTCAACTTCAAATTTTTGTATAAAATGACAATGCCATTTTAAACGAGTTAAAAAATTAGTAAAGGCAAATTTGTATGGCGAAGTTTTTGAAATTGCATAAACATATTGATAGGCTTGACGTATACTTAAATTACCCCAACTTAAATAAACTGATATTCTTGAACAGCTAGTTCTACTTTCTTGTGGTTTGCTGATGTGCTTGCTATAATTTTTACCTCGCTCAGCTACAAAAGATTGTAAATATTTCCAAGCAAAATCTTCGCCAGCAGGTTGATAATCTTGTGGGTAGTGATTAAGTTCTTGTTCTACATCTTGTGGCAATGTAAAATGATTAATTACATTAATTTCATCTTGACTTGAATAAGAATTTTTTATGATTGGAGCATGCATGGCAACAAACCATTGTTTATCCCAACCTGTTCGATTTTTAATACCTCTAACAATTCCATCACGTTGAAATTGAAGCCAAGTGATATTTGATTTGTTACAAAAAGATGCTACTTTTTTATCTCTATCAAAAGTTAATTGAATACCAGTTTCTTGATAGCTAAATACATTTTGAATTTCAAATTGCTCAACAAGTGATTGAAATACAGCTAAAGCTTCGCCATAAAAAACTTGAATTTTTTTATTAAACTGCTCCAACTTTTTGTTCAACTGCTTTAAAGAATGATATTGAAACTGTAAATGTCTTAAACTAGTATCTGAATAAGTTATGATAGAAGGCTCAAAAAGAAATATGATAAGATATGGCAATTCACTTTCTTCTGCTTTTTGTAAAGGCAAATGGTCTTGAGAACGAATGTCTCTTTTAATCCAAACAATATTTATTTGCTGTTTAGTCAATTATAAGTTTGCTAATATTTCGTTCACATTTTTTCCAATAACTAAAAAAGGAAGGAAAATATCCAGTAACATCTTCAAACATCCAATCTCTTTTATGCAGTATACCTTTATAATGTGTAGCAGTTGGATGTTCTTTATAATGTATATCATTAGCTCCAATAATAGATGCCAACTCATCAAACTCTCCTACAAACACTTGAATATTTGAAATATTCTTCGATAAATTTAAAATGAAGTTTATTGTATTATCACTAACAGGATATTTTTTATAAAAACTAGGCTCCACAATAAAAATTCTATTGCATGGGAGTTCTTTCAACCAAATTGGATCTAAATTATAAAAGTTATAAACTACCGCTGGCAGATTTTCATTAATTACAAAAGGTTTTTTTTCTGGCAAAGTAGTTTTTAAAAAAGGATTGGATAAATCTTTTAATTCGGTTGGAATGTCGATTTTTTCGATACGCTCATAAGAAACGTCAAGATATGTATCAACTTGATTTGTACCACAATATTTATTAATATTTTCTTGATTTGCATAGTATTTTTTATTACTAAAACTACCTGCAACCCATTGCCAACTTAAAGCATTACTTGCCCAATCTGCATCTAACAAATAATAGTACATCCATTTTGATGGGTTAAACCAATGACTTTTTGCTATGTTACAGCAGTTACTTGCCACATACATTCTCATGTGGTTGTGCATATATCCAAAACTATAAAGTTGCTGTATTGCAGCATCAATAGCTTCTATACCTGTATTAGCAGAAATAATTGCAGTACTTATTTTATGATTATTTACATCGGGCTGTTGTTGCTTTAAATCGCTATCAATTTCGTGTTGCTTTGCTATCCAAACTTGCTGAAAGTAATCTCTCCAAGCTAGTTCCTTTAAAAAACTTTCAATTTCGTAGGGCTTGTAACCTTTGTTTAAAATTGCTGTTGCAACTTGCTTTGTAGAAATTACACCTCTAGAAATGTATGGTGACAGCTTTGTAACTGCACCATTTAAATAGTTTCTTGTTTTGCCATATTTTATGGGGTCTATATTTTCAATTAACTGTAAAATCTCGTGATAATTTGTAGTGAAATACATATAAATTCAAACTAATTGTTTATAAGTGTTGTATTTTCAATGCTTTTAAAATTACCGCTTGGAAATTTTATTGTGGGTAATATTTCGTTGTAAACTGCATTTAAACCTTGTAATATCTTTACTTCTAAGCATTTTGTGTTTAGTGCTAATACCGCTATTAACTCTTTTTCTCCAAAGATTAAAACTGCTACGCTTTAATTCTTTACGCATTAGTGCAATTACATCTGCCTCGCTATAATTAAATTGGATTTTAATAGCTTCAAAAGGAGTTCTATCTTCCCAAGCCATTTCTATAATTCTATCTTTATCAATTTGTGATAACATATTTTATCCTCTAATAATTTTCTTTTCCCTTAAAAAATCTACAGTTAAGTATTCTTTATTAAAACTTTTATGCTGTAAGGCTTCAAAAACAAACAGTTTATGATCGCCTGTTTGTATAGCTTCTTTCTTTTTTAACAAAACAACTGCACTTAAATTTTGCAGAATGCTAAAACCATTCCATTCAGTTAAAACTCCTTTTTTCTCCAAATACTTTTGCTTATTATAATTTTTACCGCTTGTTTGTCCTAGTTTTTTTATTAAAGAAGCATGTGAACTGTGTAACAATTGTAAAACGGCAACTTCAACCCGTTCTATATTTTCCAATGTTTTGGTGTTATTATAAACTGCAATAGCATATAATTTTGGTTGCATACTCACTGCAGAAACGTAAGTACAAATATTCATGTTTGATTGACCATTTACATGGGTTGCCAAACTATAAACAGGAAGATTTGGAATATTCCAAGGCTTTTGCATAGAATAATAACAGAACAAATTAGTTTTGGTTTAAAGGTCTTTTTTGCGATTTTTGGCATGTTAATAATTTTTTAAGAAGAATATTTTGTTAAGAATCAAATAAATGGTATAAATATTTTGAAGCAATTGAGTATTTCCCCTACTTTTGCAGTCCAAAAAATTTTAAAAATGCAATCAGCAGTTAAATTTATACACGAGCAATTAACAACTAAAAGAGAATACCCTGCTTTTAAAGCTGGTGATAACGTTACTGTAAACTATAAAATTATAGAGGGCGGTAAAGAGCGTGTGCAAAGCTTTAGAGGAGATGTTTTAAAAATACAAGGAAATGGAGCAACAGCTACTTTTACTGTACGTAAAATTAGTGATGGTGTAGGTGTAGAACGTTTGTTCCCTTTCAATTCTCCAAATGTAGAAAGTGTAACTTTAAACAAAGTGGGTAAAGTGCGTAGAGCTAAATTATTTTACCTTAGAGAAAGATTTGGAAAAAGTGCTCGTATTAAAGAAAAAAGAGTTAAGTAATTTTTTTACAATATTATTCCTAAGGCGAAGTTTCATTATGAAACTTCGCTTTTTTGTTTAATTTAAAAATTAAGAATTATTTTAAATGTATAAGTTATTAAACTTATTACATTAAATTTGCATCATAAAATAAAGAATATGGGTAGCTTCGGAATGTCAGAAATGGTAATAGTTCTAATAGTTGTATTGCTATTATTTGGTGGTAGAAAAATTCCAGAATTAATGCGTGGTTTAGGCAAAGGAATAAGAGAATTTAATGATGCTAAAAACAATGTTCGTAAAGAAATTGAAGAAGGCATGAACGAAAAAGATAATAAAGTTATCGAATCTAAATAATTAGGCTTTTAAATATTTTAGGCATCTACAAGTTGTACAATATCTTGTAGATGCCTATTTTTTAATCAAAATAATTGCTACACCTTGTTTTCATTTAATAATATTTTAAACTTCCAAGCACAATTACTAAATAATTCTATTACTTGTAAACAAGTAGTAGAATTTTATATTAGTCAAATAAAAAAACACGCACATTTAAATGCATATGTTCATGTTTTTGAGAATGAAGCTATAGAGCAAGCTATTAAAATTGATTCCAAAATTGCCAATAAACAACCACTTGGCAACTTGTTTGGAGTAGTAGTAAGCATCAAAGATGTATTATGTTATAAACAACATAAAGTTAGTGCTGCAAGTAAAATTTTAACAAACTTTGAAAGTGTATACACAGCCACTGCTGTTCAAAAACTTATCGATGCCGATGCCATAATTATAGGCACTAATAATTGTGATGAATTTGCCATGGGCAGCAGCAACGAAAACAGTGTATATGGTGTAGTAAAAAATGGCTTAAACGAAAGTCTTGTTCCTGGAGGCAGCAGTGGAGGAAGTGCTGTTGCTGTACAAATGAACACTTGTATGATTAGCTTAGGAAGTGATACTGGAGGAAGTGTACGCCAACCAGCTGATTTTTGTGGCATTGTAGGATTAAAGCCAACTTATGGAAGAATATCTAGGTATGGTTTAATTGCTTATGCTAGTAGTTTTGACCAAATTGGCATTTTTGCCAACAATGTACAAGATGCAGCATTGGTATTAGAAACAATTGCGGGCAAAGATGAATTTGATAGTACAGTTTCGCCACAACCCGTTCCATCCTATTCAAAAAATATTAATGAAAATAAAAAATATAAGTTTGCTTACTTTAAACAAGCTTTACATCATGCAGGTTTGGATAAAGAAATAGCTACACAACAACTAAGTTATATAGAAAAATTAAAAAGCCAAGGGCACACAGTAGAAGCTATTGATTTTAATTTATTAGACGAAACTATACCAACCTATTATGTTCTAACTACAGCTGAAGCTAGTAGCAATTTGAGTAGATTTGATGGCGTAAAATATGGATTTAGGGCAGAAGGTAACTTTGATAATTTAGATACACTTTACAAACAAACAAGAACACAGGGTTTTGGAAAAGAAGTTCAACGAAGAATAATGCTTGGAACTTTTGTATTGAGTGCAGGTTACTTTGACGCTTACTTTACAAAAGCACAACAAGTTCGAAATTTATTGGTACAAACCACAAAAAATATTTTTAATCAATACGATGCCATAATTTCTCCAACAGTACCAACAACTGCTTTTGAAATTGGCAAAAAAACTAGTGATCCAGTAGAAATGTATTTGGCAGATATTTATACAGTATTTGCAAACTTAACTGGTATAAATGGCATATCAATTCCATTATTTAAACATAGCAATGGCATGCCTTTTGGTTTACAAATCATGTGTAATGCTTGGGAAGAAGCTAAACTCTTAAGTATTAGCCATCAATTAATGAATTTCAAAAAAGATTAATTTTTGATTGGGTTATGCAACTGAATTCAGTAGATGTAGTACAAACAATTAGTACACAAGAATTTAAAGCGAAATATTACAACAAACAAATTCCTATAGTAATAAAAAATTTGTCGAAAGATTGGCCTGCCTATTCTAAATGGAATTGGACCTATTTTAAAGAGCTTGTTGGGCATAAAAAAGTAGGCTTATACAACAATATTAAAAGTGATGCTTATACGCCAATAAATACAGCTGATGATTACAAAACTTTTGGAGAATATATTGATATGGTAAGTGCAGGCCCTGCAGGATGGAGAATTTTTTTATTCAATATTTTTGACCATGCACCACAATTAATAAATGATTTTACTTGGCCCGATCATTTAATGAAAGGTTTTGTAAAAAAATATCCAATGCTATTTACAGGTGGAGCAACATCTATAACACACATGCATTTTGATATAGATGTAAGTCACATTTTACATACACAGTTTATTGGAAAAAAAAGAGTCTTACTTTTCCCTTTTCACGAACAACATAAACTTTACAGAAAACCATTTGAAGTACTAAGTTTAGCAGATTTCAGCAATTACTCAAATGCTCTAGAAAGCAAATTAGACTATGAAAAATTTCCGGCTTTAAAACTTGCAAAAGGTTACGAAGTAATACTAGAACATGGTGACACATTGTTTATGCCTGCAGGATATTGGCATCACATGGAGTATATTGAAAGTGGTTTTGCCATGAGCTTAAGAGCATTACAACCAAGTATTGTTGGAAAATTAACTGGAGTTTGGAATTTATTTGGAATGAGAACTATTGATACTTTTCTAAAAAAAGCAATGCCTATAAAATTTTACAATTGGAAACAAAAAAGAATCATCAAAAATGCAGATAAAGCAATAAAGAAAGGTAAATAAATCATAAATCCTTAATCATCCAAATATCACAACCACAATGCCCACTATTACCCATTGGCTGTGCTAATTTTGTAAATCCAAACTTTTCATAAACCTCAACAGCTTTTTTAAGCTCAGGCATCGTTTCTAAATACATTTTTGCATAGCCCATTGCTTTTGCTTGCTGCATACATTGTGATATTAACTTATAGCCTAAACCTAATCCCCTAACTTCTTTTTTTAAATACATCTTCACTAACTCACAAGTATCTTTTGGCAAGCCTTCAGTTTCAAATATTCCAGCCCCTCCAACTACTTCATCATTAATACTTGCAATTAAATAAAAACTTTTTTCAGCTTTATCAAAAAGTTCAAATAAATAATCTGTGCTATCATCATAATAAACAGTTCCTTTTTTATTAGCTCCAAACTCTTCTAAACTGTTTCTTATAATTTTTGCAATAGCCATATTGTGCATTGGCTTTATCGGCTCAATTAGTATATTTAAATTCGTCATTCTTTTGTAATTAAATAACACCATCGCTGAAGTTTACCTTCAAAATCAAATGGTGTAGTTGCTTTAGTAATATTTTTTATTTGGGATGAATTTATTTGCTCTACATTAAGCACAAACTTGGTAAAGTTGGTACTAAAATAGAGCAGCCCATTAGGTTTTAAAATTCTCAAACAATCGTTTATCAGCTCTACATGATCTCGCTGAATATCCATAAAATCCTCCATTCGTTTACTATTACTAAATGTAGGAGGATCCATGATTATAATATCATAACTAGCAGTTAACATGGTTTTTAAATACTGCACCACATCGGCATGTATAAATTCATAATTTGGATTTTTCTTAAGTAAGTTTATAGCAAAGTTGTCTTCTGCCCATTGCAAATATGTTTTACTTAAATCTACACTTGTAACTTTTTTTGCACCAGCCTTTGCTGCATAAACACTAAACGAACCTGTATAGCAAAATAAATTTAAAACACTTTTATCATTAGCTTTCTCAAAAACCAGTTTTCTTGTAATTCTATGGTCTAAAAACAAGCCTGTATCTAAGTAGTTAGTTAAGTTTATTAAAAATTTAAACCCATTTTCTTCTACTGTAAAAAACTGTTTTTCATCTTCAATTTTTTCATATTGCTGTTGCCTATGATGCATTCTTTTACGCTGCTTTATAAATATTGCATCATCATTTACATTCAAAACTTTTTTCACAACTTCAATAGTTGCTTGTAACCAAGCATCATGTTCTTCATCGGTTAATCCATGCCTTCTTAAATATTCAGCAATGTAAACTTTATCGTCATAAATTTCAATACAAATAGGAAACTCTGGCAAATCATTTTCATAAACTCTAAAACAGCTAATTTGCTGTTTCTTAGCAATTTTACTTCTGTGTTTATACACTTTAAGTAATCTATTTTCAAACATCAACAATTTATCTTGCAACTGCATGGTACAAAAATATTAGAATAGTCGTATAATGATTTATAAATTGCATCTTTGGAGCCTAAATTTTATCTTTTGAGTTATATAGAAGTAGAAATAAAATCAACTAATGAAGAAATTAGAGAAACACTAATAGCAATGTTGAGTGATATGGGGTTCGAAGGTTTTGAAGAATCTTTAGATGATTTTTCTTTTAAATCTTTTATTAAACAAACTGAATTTAACGAATCGCAACTGGCCGAAACCCTTGAAGCATTTTGCATTAACTATTCAAAACATACTATTGAAGAAACCAATTGGAATGCATTATGGGAAAGCAACTTTAACCCTATTGAAGTTGATGATAAAATTTATATCAGAGCAAACTTTCATCAGTTAAAAAAAGATTTTCCTTTTGAAATTATTATAACGCCAAAAATGAGTTTTGGTACTGGCCATCATGCCACAACTTACATGTGTTTACAGCTAATGCAAGAAATAAATTTTGCAAACAAAACAGCGTATGACTTTGGTACAGGTACAGCAATTTTAGCTATACATGCCGAACAACTTGGTGCTAATTATGTACTTGCTGTTGATAATGATGATTGGTGCATTGAAAATAGTAAAGAAAATATTGAAGCCAACCATTGTACAAAAATTGAAATAAAAAAAGTTGAAAATGCTAGCGTAACCCAAACATTTGACATTGTAATTGCTAATGTAAATAGACATATAATTTTAGATAATATTCATTACCTGGCCAACGCAGTTTTACCTAGTGGTAAAATAATTGTTAGTGGAATTTTACAAGATGATGAAACTGAAATTGTACAATTATTTTTGAAACATGGATTTAATTTTCTAACCAAAAAAAATAAAGATGGAGGCATGTGGATTGCCTTATTATTTTCAAAAAACTAAATATTATGCGTAAAATATTATTACTTATTACCTTATTAAGTGTAAATTTTTTGTTTGCACAACAAAATACTTTCATATTAATTCGCCATGCTGAAAAAGATACTACAATAAAAGGCAGCACTACCATGAATGCTAATCCCCCACTCAATAAACAAGGATTAAAACGTGCTAAAAAATTAGTTAAAGCCTTAAAATCATTTACAATTGATGAAATTTATAGTACCGATTTTTTAAGAACTAAAACTACTGTTGAACCTTTATCTGTAAAAAAAGAGATAGAAATAAAATTATACAATCACAAACAATTAAAACAATTTGCTGCTGAATTAACAAATAAGCAAAATAAAACTATTGTAATTGCAGGGCATTCAAATAGCACCCCTGCCTTAGTAAACTTTATTATTAATAAAGAAACATATCCTGCCCTAGACGAATCAGTGTATAATAAAATTTATATTGTAAAACAAAATGGCACAGCTTTCACAGTAGAAGTTAGAGAATATTAAATTTTATACAATATTATTTACATAAAAAAAGTCTTGCCAAAAGCAAGACTTTTTTTATGTATTCTCAATTAAATTATTTTACTTGAGCAACCAAAGCTTTAAAGCTTTCTGGATTATTCATTGCTAAATCAGCTAACACTTTACGGTTTAGTTCAATACCTTTTGTAGCTAATTTGTTAATGAATTGGCTATAAGTTAATCCTTCTTCTC
>JBMLOR010000074.1:0-2695 GCA_049242865.1 Chitinophagaceae bacterium
ACGCCATGCCCAACTTTTTTTATAACCCATGTTTTTCAAGAGAAGAAGCCGTAGAGCCTTGGGCAAATAAGGGTTATGTGCATAGTGTTTATGAAAGTATTGTAGAAAAAAATAAAACAAACGAAACACTTAATCCATCTACTTTTTATTTGTGTGGATGGAAAAATATGATAGATGAGGCTAAACAAAGAATACTGCAACTAGGGTATGAGAAACACGATATTCACCTTGAATTATATGGATAAAAAAGATAATTTCTTATGGAACAATAGATAGTTGCAACTTCATTGAGATTCAATAATTGTTACAATAATTCCCCAATAAATAACACTACTATATTTGCCCCATGGAAAATAAAGTTAGGGTTCGTTTTGCTCCAAGTCCAACAGGTGGCTTGCATTTAGGTGGTGTAAGAACAGTTTTGTATAATTATTTATTTGCAAAAAAGTATGGAGGAGATTTTATAGTAAGAATTGAAGACACTGATCAAACTCGTTTTGTTGAAGGTGCAGAAGAATATATTTTTAAAACATTAGAATGGTGTGGTTTACAACCTAACGAAAGTGTGCTACATGGAGGGCCATTTGCACCTTACAGGCAAAGCGAAAGAAAGGCTATGTACAAACAATATGCTTTGCAATTGGTTGAAAAAGGATTGGCTTATTATGCATTTGATACACCAGAAGAGTTAGATGAGCAAAGAAAAAATACACCCAACTTTCAGTATAGTAGTAGTACAAGAAATGGATTGAAAAATTCAATTACGCTCAGCGAAACTGAAGTACAAGCATTGCTCGGCAACAATACTCCTTATGTAATTAGAGTTAAAATGCAACCTAATAAAGTTGTAGAACTTAACGATTTAATACGAGGTTTTGTAAGCTTTGATACTACACAGGTTGACGATAAAGTTTTGCTTAAAGCAGATGGTATGCCAACCTATCATTTGGCTGTAGTTGTTGACGATTTTTTAATGAAAATTACACATGCTTTTAGGGGCGAAGAATGGTTGCCAAGTGCTCCTGTGCATGTGTTTTTGTGGGAGCATTTATTTGGCTTAGAAAACATGCCAAAATGGGCTCACTTGCCATTAATTTTAAAACCTGATGGTAATGGAAAATTAAGTAAAAGAGATGGCGATAGACTAGGTTTCCCAGTTTTTGCTATGGATTGGCAAGATCCTAGAACAAATGAAAAAACCATTGGCTTTAAAGAAAGAGGCTTTTTACCAGAGGCTTTTGTAAACATGTTGGCTATGTTGGGTTGGAATGATGGTTCTGAACAAGAAATTTTTACAATAGAAGAATTAGTTGAAAAATTTAGCTTAGAAAGAGTGCATAAAGGTGGTGCAAAATTTGACTATGAAAAAGCCAAACACTTTAATAAAGAATGGATTAAAAAATTGAATATCGAAGATTTAATATTGAAGATTGAGCCATTACTTGTAGAAAATAATATTGATATTGAAGATAAAAATAAATTGCAAACTGTTGTTGGTTTAGTAAAAGATAGATGTACTTTTTTAAACGATTTTGTAGAGCAAATGCAGTACTTCTACAAAACACCAGCTCAATTTGATATAGCATCTATACAGCCTAAATGGGATGATAATAAAAAAGAATTTTTTAAGAATTTTATTGACCAATTGCCACAAATAAATTGGCAACCTCAAGAGGCTGAAACTGCATTTAAAGCTTTGGCTGCTCAAAATAATATTAAGGTTGGTGAGGTGATGATGCCATTAAGAATTATGCTTGTTGGAGGAAAATTTGGGCCAGGCGTTTTTGATATTGCTTGCTTACTTTCAAAGGAAGAAGTTGCTCATAGAGTAAACCTTGTGTTAAACCAACTTGTTTAATGATGATTATTCCTCCATATTTAAAAAAAGGTAACACTATTGGCATAGTTTGCACTAGTGGTTTTATGCCATTAGAAAATACAACAACTTGTATAAATGTATTGCAACAACAAGGCTATAAAGTTGTGCTAGGAAAAACTGTTGGTAATCAGTTTAATTATTTTTCAGGAACTGATGAAGAACGATTAAACGATTTGCAAACCATGCTCGATGATGATAATATTAATGCCATTTTATGTGGGCGTGGTGGGTATGGTTTAACAAGAATTATTGATAAAATAAATTTCAAAAAGTTTATAAAAAACCCAAAATGGGTTATTGGCTTTAGCGATATTTCAGTTTTACATAGTTTTATAAACACACAGTTAAAAATTGCCACTTTACATGCACCAATGGTTAATGCATTTAGTAACGATGGTTATAAAAACCAATATGTGCAATCTTTACTAAAGGCTTTAAAAGGTATAAAAAGCAACTATACTTGCGAGCCACATGACTTTAATAAACTTGGTGAGGCAGTTGGAGAATTAGTAGGTGGAAATTTGTGCATTTTAGCACATTTACAGGGTACAAATGCTGCTGCAAAAACTAAAAATAAAATCTTGTTTTTAGAAGATGTTGGAGAGTATTTGTACAATATTGATAGAATGTTTTTGCAGTTAAAACGAGGGGGCGTATTTAAAAATTTAGCAGGTTTGGTAGTTGGCGGTTTTTCAGAATTAAAAGATACAACCATTCCATTTGGGCAAACAGTTTATGAAATAATAAACAGCCATTTGGAGGAATATAATTTTCCTGTTTGTTACAATTTTCCAGTAAGCCATGATGTAGAAAACG
>JBMLOR010000075.1:0-1439 GCA_049242865.1 Chitinophagaceae bacterium
GGAACTCTTATTTCGATAAAACCACTATCATTTGAGTTAAATATACCCTTTACTTCTAAGCCAGAAGCATTAGCATTAATATCTGCTGCTTGGTATGCTGAAGTTCCTGGATCCCATCTTTGCCATACAGTACCATTCCACCCTTGAAATTGTGCATAGTTTGATCCTGCAATATCACCTCTAAAAATATAATCGGGTAGGTTTGTATGTTTATATTTAACTGTTCTTCCCCACGGATCTATACTATCGCCACCAAGTTTTGTATTTACAACAAACATAAATTGCATCCAACTTGCAGCTTTACACTGTGCACCAAAATAATAGTAGCTGGCATCATTAGTAGTGTACAAAGCAATTGCATCGGTACCACTCCAACCATTACTAGCTCCTGCTTGTGTGCCAGTTCCACGTACTGGACCCCAACCTTCTGTAGGGCTATAAATCCCATTAATTACTGGTGATTGAGCAAAACTTGCAGTTGCTACCACCAAGGATAAAATTGTAAAAATTTTTTTCATAAAATCGTTTTTAATTATTTAATGTGTTAAAATTACACTTCTTAATTTAACTGCCAAATTTTTGTTTATAAAATGAACTATTTTTAATCAATATTCACTTTTCTATTAATACTTTCTTCTAATGAAATAAATGTTTCAGTTCTTTCTATACCAACAATATTTTGTAATTTATCGTGTAATACTTCTCTTAGTTGTTTAATATCTTTACAAACAATTTCGGCAAACATGCTATAATTTCCTGTGGTGTAATTAAGGCGTACAATTTCATCTATAGAAGCTAATTGCTTTGCTACACTATCATACATATTGCTTTTTTCTAGGTAAATCCCAATAAAAGCAATCACATCGTACCCCAGTATCTTGTAGTCAATATCTAATTTTTTGCCTTTTACAATGCCTAATTCTTCCAATTTTTTTATTCTAACATGAATAGTGCCTGCGGAAACAAATAATTGCTTTCCTAAATCGGCATAAGTAAGCTCTGAATTTGAAATAAGTTGGGTAATGATTTGAAAATCAAGTTTGTCGATATTTAATTTTTGCTCCATTTTAATTCACTATTTTAAATAGAATCAAATATAAGTTGATAAATTTTATATGAAAACTATATTTTTAAAATAATTGATAAATAATTTGCAAATAATTTGCAATTTCCTTTATGTTTGCACTGTTAAAGTTCTAAAAAACATTGTGGGGTGATGAAATTTTTGGCAGACATGCCCTCTTGTCTCGGGGGTGAGGAGTCACGGATAAACATTGAGTAATGCCAGTGTAACTGCAGATGCACTGACTGGGGTCGACCACCAGGTTGAAATAGCTTAGCGGTTATTTCTTTTTTGCTCAAAGGCTAACGTCCTCGTGAAGGTTCGAACCCTTCCCCTACAGCTTATTAAAGGCTACCAATTGGTAGCCTTTTTTTGT
>JBMLOR010000076.1:0-6275 GCA_049242865.1 Chitinophagaceae bacterium
GCAAACCACATTCGTGCATTTTAAGTTCAGGGCCTACAACGATTACAGAACGACCAGAATAATCCACACGTTTACCCAATAAGTTTTGACGGAAACGACCTTGCTTACCCTTTAATACGTCGCTCAAAGATTTTAAAGCACGTCCACCCTCAGCTTTTACAGCATTAGATTTACGGCTATTGTCGAACAAGCTGTCAATAGCTTCTTGCAACATACGTTTTTCGTTTCTTAAGATTACTTCAGGAGCTTTAATTTCCATCAATCTTTTTAAACGATTGTTTCTTATAATTACACGACGGTATAAATCATTTAAATCAGAGCTTGCAAAACGTCCTCCATCTAAAGGCACTAATGGTCTTAATTCTGGTGGAATTACTGGAATATATTGCATAACCATCCATTCAGGGCGGTTAGTAATTCTTTCAGCACTATCTCTAAAAGCTTCTACTACACTCAAACGTTTTAAAGCGTCAGCTTTACGTTGTTGTGAAGTTTCAGTAGCTGCAGCATTACGTAATTGATAACTTAATTCGTCTAAATCTAAACGAGCTAATAAATCACTTACAGCCTCAGCACCCATTTTTGCAATGAATTTTTGAGGATCTTCATCTGGCAAATACTGATTATCTTTTGGTAAATTATCTAAAATATCTAAGTATTCTTCTTCAGTTAACAAGTCACCAACACCTAAACTTTCTTTTACACCCCCTTGTATAACCACATAACGCTCATAATAAACAATGTTTTCTAATTTCTTAGAACTCATTCCTAATAAATAACCAATTTTATTAGGCAAACTTTTAAAATACCAAATATGTACAATAGGCACTACAAGTTTAATGTGACCCATTCTTTCTCTACGTACTTTTTTCTCAGTAACTTCTACACCACAACGGTCGCACACTATACCTTTATAACGAATACGCTTGTATTTACCACAAGCACATTCAAAATCTTTTACTGGCCCAAAAATTCTTTCACAAAATAAACCATCACGTTCAGGCTTGTACGTACGATAGTTAATAGTTTCGGGCTTTAAAACCTCGCCAAAGCTTTTTTCTAAAATGCTATCTGGACTAGCTAAACTGATAGTAATTTTAGAGAAATTACTCTTTGTACGGTTTACTTCTTTTTTAAATGCCATGTTGAAAATTGTTATTTCTGATTTAAAATTTAGTATTTACAACAATCACCTCACTTTTACAAGTAAGACTATTGCTTTAAATTTTAATTGGTAAATATTCTTTGAGGTTAGGGTTTAATTGACTTAGTTTTATATTGCCTCTAAGACGTAAAGGCTCTCAAATTGTACACTTTTAATGGTTATACAACTGAATTTTAATACCCATTTATGTTAAAGATACTACTTACCAAATTAAGAGTTGGCAAAAGTAGGGGAAAGATGTTTATATTTTTTGATTAAGCTTTATTATTTTAACAATAATTACACAAAATTTACATTTTAATCCATTGCTTTTTATTATTTCTTTTTCTTTATTAAGCTATCTATAGGATAATGAGCCTTCATCGTGTCCATACAAGCTTTTGACCAAGCAATTAAAATAGCTTTTTCAGAAGCTGTTAGTTTTGCTTCTGAATGAATAAGGGTATAACTACTCAATGGCATTTCATTACTTTCTACCTGCTCTATAATTTCCTCAAACTTATGATATTGCCTTCTTAATTTGTAAGTGGCGTATTCATCAAAATTGATATGCTTTTTACCATCGTTCACATGCTCATCTAACCACCAAGCTACTGGCTGAATTTTACTGTACCAAGGGTAAGCAGTATTGTTACTATGACAATCGTTACAAGCTTTTTTTAAAATGATTTGCACCTGATCTGGCACAACAAAAGCTGCAGTTATTTGATGATTAGCATCTACAGCACTTGCATTTGCTTTTGGACGAAAAAACTGAATAACAACTAACACAACTAAACCAAAGTACAAAAGATATTTTAAAAACTTTTTCATTATAAATATTAAAAAGTGAAATTAAGTGATTTATTATTCTGTTGCATTAATTAACAAAAAAAAGCAGCTCCAAAAATGAAGCTGCTTACTTATAATTTTAAAGTATTATTTTACTTCTACGCTATCGCTAAGTTCTTGGTCAATTAAAATACGACCACAGTTTTCACAAACAATTACTTTTTTGTGCAACTTAATTTCACTTTGACGTTGAGGTGGAATAGCATTAAAACAACCTCCACAAGCATCTCTATCAACAGTTACAACAGACAATCCATTTCTGTAACTGCTTCTTATTCTGTCGTAGCTATATAATAATCTTTCCTCAACTTCTTTTCTTGCAGCTTCGCTAAGCTTATTAAAATGTTTTTCTTCTTTTTCAGTTTCAACAATAATTTTCTCTAACTCACCTTTTTTGTGATTTAAAACACCTTCTTTAGTAGCAATTAGCTTTTTTACTGCCTCTAAAGATTTTGCTTTTTCAGCCATTTCTTCGTTAGCATCTCTAATGTGCTTTTCAGCCAATTTAACTTCAAGTTGTTGCATTTCTATTTCTTTAGAAATCGCCTCAAACTCTCTGCTATTTTTTACATCGTTACTTTGCTTTTCGTATTTTTTTCCTAAAGCTTCCGATTCTTTGATGTGCTCTTTTCTACCTTCAATGTATTGTAAAATACCATTAATTTCTTCTTCAATTCTAATTCTTCTACTTTGGTAGCCTTGTATTTCATCTTCTAAATCACTCACTTCCATAGGCAATTCACCCTTAAGTACAGCAAATTCATCTAGTTTGCTATCAATTTTTTGCAAGCGTACTAAACCTGCTAATTTTTCTTGAACCGAATATTCTTTTGAAGCCGCCATATATGTTGTTTTATATATTTTTATTTTTTTGTTTGCCAGCTGAGTTGCTACTATTAAGCATCGTTGTGTCACTCACTTCAACGCCTTTATAACTATTTTACAAAAAACTGTACAGGATTTGTATTAACCTGCGATTTTTTGATGGCGGCAAAAGTAGGGAAATTTTGTTGTAATACACTGCTCAATAAATCTGGAGTAAATTGCTCAGTTTCGAAATGCCCTAAATCGACCACCAAAATTTTGTTTTCAGCGTCAAAAAATTCATGGTACTTTATATCACTAGTTACAAAAGCATCTGCACCTGCAGCAATGGCATTTTTAAGTAAAAAACTACCACTTCCTCCACAAATTGCTAGTTTTTTTATAGGCTTATTTAAAAGTGCAGTATGCTTAATTGCCTTATTACCAAACTGTTGTGCCAACAAATTAAAAAAATCAGTTTCAGATATTTCAGCTTCAAGCTCACCAATCATTCCACTACCAATTTGCTGATGTGTGTTACTTAAGCTGATAAATTCGTAAGCAATTTCCTCATAAGGATGAACTTTTTGTACTGCATTTAAAACATTAGCTTGCAAATAATTGGGTAAAATAACTTCGAGCTTAATTTCATTTTCGTAATGCCTTTTATTTTTTTCGCCTACAAATGCATTGCTTTCATTGTTTCCTTTAAAGGTTCCTTTGCCTTCAGCAGCAAAACTACACTCACTATAATTGCTTATTACACCTGCACCTGTTGAAAAAATGGCATCTCTAACCACATCAACAAAAGCAGTGGGCACATACACATAAAACTTTGACAATAACCCATCTTTTGGTGCCAAAATTTTGCAGTTCTGCAAACCAATTTTATTAGCCATCATTTTATTTACACCATCAATCACATTATCAGCATTGGTATGAATGGCATAAATAGCAATATCGTTTTTAATGGCTTTTATGATGGTACGTTCAACATAATTTTTACCAGTAATTTTTTTTAAGCCACTAAAAATTATAGGATGGTGAGCCACAATTAAATTGCAATTATTATCAATAGCTTCTTGTACAACAGCTTCGGTACAATCTAAAGTTGTGAGTACACCGGTACATTCCCAATTAGAATTGCCTGTAAGCAACCCACAATTATCGTAACTTTCTTGCAAAGAAAGTGGTGCAAAAAATTCGAGAGCAGCAATAAATTGTTTTATGGTATTCATAATAAACCACCCCTAACCCCTCCATAGGAGGGGAATTGGGAATTACATTTTTAGGTCAAAAATTATTTGGCAAAAAGCTTTTACACCCACATCTAGTCGACTGTCATCTATATAAAAATCTGGACTGTGATGCCCATTTAATTCTTCTGGTTTAAGTTTAGGATCTTTAGCTCCAACAAAAAAGAAAAATGCAGGACATTTAGCACGATAAAAACTAAAATCTTCTGCACCTGTTTGCCATCTACTATTAATTAGGTTTGATTCGCCAATTGCTTTTTTAAGAATAGGCACAGTAGCTTCAACCAACGAAGGTGTATTATAAGTTACTAAGGTTTTAGTATCAATCATTACCTCAGCAGTTGCACCCATGCTTTCAGCAATTTTTTGTGCAGTTATTTTTATTCGTTGATGAATATCTTTTTGCATGGCGTCATCGAGGGTTCTTATTGTTCCTTCCATTATTGCTTCTTCAGGAATAATATTTGGACGAACACCACTATTTATTTTGCCTACTGTAATCACTGCAGGTGCTTTAGTTATATCAATTTGCCTACTTACAATAGTTTGCAAAGCGTTTATAATTTCAGTACTAACTACTATGGGATCAATGCTATTCCAGGGTGTAGAGCCATGAGCTTGCTTACCTTTAACTTTAATTGTAAACCAATCGCTACTAGCCATTGCAGCCTCAGATTTATAGGCAATTTTACCTAATGGAAAATAACTAGCAATATGAATTCCAAAAATGGCATCAACTTTAGGATTATCTAAAGCACCTTCTTTAATCATTAATGGAGCACCACCTTCTTCATCTGCTGGCGGACCTTCTTCTGCTGGTTGAAACACAAAAACTACAGTTCCTTTAATTTCATCTTTCAACTTACTTAATACAGTTGCAGTACCCATCAACATGGCAACATGAGCATCGTGGCCACAAGCATGCATTACAGGCACTGTTGCACCCAAATATTCTGCTGTTGCTGTACTTTTAAAAGGCAAATCTGCACGTTCTTTTACTGGCAAAGCATCCATATCGGCACGAAGTGCAATCACTTTACCTGGCTTGCCACCTTTAAGCACTCCTACAACTCCTGTTTTTGCCAATTTTCTTACCTCAATACCCAAGCTTTGTAAGTGAGCTACTATTTTTTCTTGGGTTTTAAATTCACGATTAGATAGTTCAGGATTTTTGTGTAAATCTCTTCTCCATTCTACAACCTTTGGCATTACTTCTTTCAATGCAAGTTCATAGTTATTAGGTGTTTGGGCAATAGCAAACATTGGAATGCATACTGCCACTAAAAACAATTTTCTCATGTTGATATTTTATTCGTTTTAATTATTGATAAAATTTATTGAACCCTCCCTTTCATAATTGCTGGAATGCCTTCACTAATCCATTTAGCTGGTGGTGCATCTTTTAGCATATAATCAAAGAATTGTTGTTGCTTAATTTGAATGTCTTTACGATTTTTTCGTTCTATTAAATTATGAGCTTCGTTGTTGTAATTCAGCATCCAAACAGGTTTGCTTAATCTTCGTAAAGCTGTAAATAATTCAATTCCTTGATACCAAGGCACAGCATCATCAGCATCGTTGTGCATAATTACCAAAGGTGTTTTTACTTTTGGCAAATGAAATAATGGAGAATTTTCGATGTACAAGTTGGGTTTTTCCCAAGGTGTTGCTCCAATTCTACTTTGTGAATGCTCGTACTGAAATTGCCTGTTTAAGCCACTACCCCAACGAATACCACCATAAGCACTAAACATATTAGCCACAGGTGCACCTGCCCAAGCTGCTTTGTACAAGTTGGTTTGTGTAATTAAATAAGCAATTTGATAACCGCCCCAACTTTGCCCTTGCAAACCAATTTTTGTACTATCTACAAAGCCTTGCTTTACTAAAGCTCTTGTGCCACTTACAATATAATCATAAGCACTTTTACCTGGCTTACCTGTTGTGTACCAAATATCTGGAACAAAAACTATATAACCATTACTCACAAAATATGGAATATTTAATGCAGATGCAGTAGGTGCTGGAGAACGATAATTATGTAGAGTTTGATTGTTACGTTCGTAGAAATAAACAATCATTGGATATTTCTTTTTTGGATCGAAGTTTTCTGGTTTGTACACAATACCTTCAGTTTGTTTGCCTGTGTAGGCTTGCCACTTAAAGAGTTCTGAAGTTCCCCAATTATAGTTGGCTTGTTGGGGGTTGAGGTTAGTGAG
>JBMLOR010000077.1:0-1283 GCA_049242865.1 Chitinophagaceae bacterium
TACAAAATACTAGTTTAGCAAAACCAACAGAAACTAAAATCAAATACAATTATCACCAAGTACGATGTAAAAAAAAATGAAAATTGATTAGTCAAATATTACACCTTGTTTATAACCTAATATTAAAGTCATTACATGGCTTTGTCAGCTTTTTGGTTAAATAAAATTATCATTAATCAACCAACTACATATAAACTTATACATACACATTTTTACAGAATAGTGAAGTGGTATATGTTTGCAACGAATTTAACTTTCGAATTACAACATTCGTACGAACCGTGTTTCTACACGGTTTTATTTTTTTATAGCCCTATAAGAATTAAAATATTCAACCATATTAACCAAGTAAACCAAAAAAAAGATTCATCATTTTAAAGGCAAAATACATTACTGCAATCTTTAACTTAAATTTTCTTAGAAAAAATAAAGGCATCTATCGATACAAAGGTTACTTAACTATTTTAAAAAAAATAGGTAAGCTTTTTTAAATTGTAAACCAAATTAGAACAAAGTGTTTGGTTGCAAAATATTATTGTAATCTACTTTAGCTAATGGATCGTCTGCTACTTTAAAATTATTGGCAATAGTAAATGCTTCCATATTCTCTGATGGCAAACTGTATTTTGCAATAGCATCTATATAGTTTTCTTTTAAATTTCTTTGAATCCATTGTCCTGCTAATACAGGTGTTAGCAAAGTAGGCATTCGATGTTTTAAATTATGTATTTGTTGCATGAGTTCATTTGCTTTTGTTGTAACAATTGCAAAACTCAAAAAGGATTCGCCAGTATGTACGTCTTTAAAATGATTATAAATACCAGCCATAAAAAAATAATCTTGCTTCACTAACTTAATAGCATAAGGAATTTTAACTTTTTTATGGCTTCCAGGAATTTTGGCTTCACGCCATTCATAAAAATGTGTAGCTAATACTATACACCTTCGGTGTAAAGCAGCTTCACTAAACATTTTACTATCTAACAATTTTTCACTAGTTGCATTTAGCCATGGGATACCTTGTTTTCGGGCTTCTACCACTTGCTTTAAGCTATTCATCCAATTTGGTATAAATTCCCAATGTGCTTCAACAGCTTTAATGTCATTATTATCATCTTCCAATAAAATCAAAGCATTACCATACTCAAAACCATTAATTACAGGTTTAAGCAAACTAATATGGTTGGTAACATCAATTTCCTTTTTTTTAACTTCAACAGTTTTTTTGTTGGGCATGGTTACCCCATAAAAGTTGCACATGAAATTATTTAATATTTTTTATT
>JBMLOR010000077.1:1383-8302 GCA_049242865.1 Chitinophagaceae bacterium
AGTTTTGCAGCTTCAATAAAATCCATATCTCTTGCTGCTTTTTCCATTTGCTTTTTTATAGTAGCAATTGCTTTCTCCATTTTTGGTACAGTATTATATTCTACCAAATCTTCTGCTACTAAAAGACTTTGTTGAGTATCGGTATAATAAGCTTTCTTTTCATCAAATCCTTTTATATCCAACACACTAGTTTGTTTCATTATTTGTTCAATAGATTTTGTAACTGTAGTTGGCGTAATATGGTGTAAGGTATTGTAAGCAATTTGCTTCTCCCTTCTCCTATTAGTTTCATCAATTGTTCTCTGCATGCTTTCAGTTATTTTATCAGCATAAAAAATTACAAGGCCTTTACTGTTTCTTGCAGCACGTCCAGCAGTTTGGGTTAAGCTACGTTGATTACGCAAAAAACCTTCTTTATCGGCATCCAAAATAGCAACTAAAGTTACTTCTGGTAAGTCTAATCCTTCTCTCAATAAATTAACACCTACTAAAACATCTATATCCCCAAGCCTAAGTTGTCGTAATATTTCAACACGCTCTAAAGCATCAACATCACTGTGAATATATTTAGAACGAATGTTGATGCGTTTTAAATATTTATCCATTTCTTCTGCCATTCGCTTGGTTAAAGTAGTTACCAACACACGTTCTTGTAGCTTTACTCGTTTATCAATTTCATCCAACAAATCGTCTATTTGGTTTACTGATGGTCGAATTTCTATAGGAGGGTCAAGCAAACCTGTTGGACGTACAACTTGCTCTACAATTACGCCTCCAGTTTTTTCTAACTCATAATCTCCAGGTGTTGCACTTACATAAATAGTTTGATTGAGCATATTTTCAAACTCATAAAAATTTAATGGTCTATTGTCTAAAGCACTAGGCAATCTAAAACCATAATCCACCAAAACCATTTTTCTACTTCTATCTCCTCCATACATTCCTGCAACCTGACTAACGGTTTGATGGCTTTCATCAATTACACATAGAAAATCTTTAGGAAAATAATCCAACAAACAAAAGGGTCTTGTACCAGGCTCTCTTCTATCAAAAAAACGAGAATAGTTTTCTATACCATTGCAATAACCTAGTTCTCTAATCATCTCTAAATCATATTCCACTCTCTCTTTAATTCGTTGAGCTTCTATAAACTTTCCAACGTTTTTAAAATACTCGTTTTGCCTTGCTGCTTCATCTTGAATATTATAAATAACTTCTTGCAACATATCTTTTGGTGCTACATATAATGTTGCAGGAAAAATGGCTGCATTTTGCAACTCTCCTATTCGTTTACTTGAAGATTTTTCAAGGCTTTCAATGCTCTCTATTTCATCACCAAAAAAAGTAATTCTATAGCCATAATCAACATAAGGTAAGTTTATATCTATCGTATCACCTTTTACTCTAAAAGTACCTCGCTCCCAATCTCCTTCACTTCTTTTATACAAAGCATTTACAAGGCTGTGCAAAAAACCTTGTCGAGATATTATTTGTCCTTTTTCAATCCTAACAATGCCATTTTCAAAATCAGTAGGATTACCCATACCATAAATACAACTTACACTAGCTACAATTATAATATCTCTTCGCCCAGTAAGTAACTCTGCAGTTGCTTGTAACCTAAGCTTATCTAGCTCTTCATTAATGTTTAAATCTTTTTCAATATAAGTATCACTCACGGGCAAGTACGCTTCTGGCTGATAGTAATCGTAATAACTTACAAAATAACCAACAGCATTATTTGGGAAAAACTGCTTGAACTCACCATACAATTGTGCCACTAAAGTTTTATTATGTGTAAGCACTAAAGTGGGCTTTTGCACTTGCTGAATGACATTTGCAATTGTAAATGTTTTACCACTGCCAGTAACCCCCAAAAGTGTTTGGTGCTTCTCACCATTTTGTAAACCTTCTACAAGTTGTGCAATAGCTGAGGGCTGATCGCCTGCTGGTGTATATGATGATTGTAATTGAAACATAGTAGCTGTTATTTTTTTACAAAATAGCAAACAAAAATAGTTATGTTTTTAACTTCCATTTTTTATAATATATTGTTTAAAAACAGATGAAACAATTGTACAATAATCAAGTGGAAGATGAAACTAAAAACTAATGAGCTAATTTTTAATCTTCCATCTAAAACCAATATACATTTCACGTCCCCTTGTAGGACCCCAAACAGATGATGTGTCAAAGTATTTACCAAAAGGATTTTGCCAACTTAATATTGGCTGTAACTGTCTAAAATCAAAAATATTTTCCATTCCAACATACACTTCTACTTGTTTTATTTTATGTGTAATCTGAATATTAGAAACCGAATATGGATTTGAATAATTAGGCAACTGAAATGCCACAGGATTGGATGATGTGTTTGGTAATCTTTGTCTATCGTACCAATGCATATTAATATCAATATACCATTTATTATTTTTTGGTCTATAAGATAACGATACAATTACTTTGTTTTTAGCATTAAATGGCAATTCATTTTTAACACCATTTTCCATTCTAAATACGTCTAAAAAATTGTAAGACGTTTTAAACTCCAACACTGAATTAAACTTTACATTAGCGTCTATTTGAAAAGCATTTGATATTGACTTTCCTGTATAATTATAAATAAATGCCTTAGTAGGATCGCTATCATAATCGGGGAAAAATTGATTACTAAAACTGGTTTGGTAAAAGTCTGTTGAAAGATAGCCTTCAAATTTTTCTTGCTTAAATTTATAGGTATAATTTATACCCCAGTTTAAAGCTTGCTCTGGCTTAATTTGCTCGTTAAATATTACATTTCTCGAGCTTGCTAAGAGATTAATATTTTCGCTAAACAAATTTACTTGCCTCCAACCTGTACCAATTGACGCCCTAAATGTATGTTTATCATTAATACTATATTTTACCAATGTTCTTGGTGTAAAATAATTGCCATATTGTTGGTGGTTATCTAATCTTGCACCTACAATCCAAATGAGTTTATCATCCAAAAAATTAAACACATTTTCGGCAAATATTCCTGGAACTACTTGTTTTGTATTATACAAACCATCGTAAGTTCTATTTAGCATAAAATCAGTAAAATCAATAATTTCATCGATATTATTATATCTAAAACTTAAGCCATATTTAAGTAAGTGATTTTCCTTCCATGCAAATTCGTGTTGCAAATTGGCATAAATATTTTGCTGCTTTGCTGTGTATTTAACTGTGCCAAAATACGAATCTTGATTTTGAGTATATGCACTTAATTGAAATGCAATGGCATGTTTTTCATTAAATCTAAAACCGCTTTTTGTATAAATTTCGGGTTGGGTGTAGTTTACAGTTTGTCCATAAACAGTGGTACTTCCTTTTTGTTCATTGGCATTAAAATTGGTTTGTCCGCCAATTCTTTCTTCATTTAAATAACGCAAACCAATATGTGTGTAAAAGCCTTTTTCAGTTTCGCTACCATATTTCCAATTATTATAAACCATGTACCTTGTAAGTAATGGAAGGTCCAAGAATAAATCTTTATCTCTATCAATTCTATTAGCTGGCTGTACACTATGCACTGCTAATAAAGTACTCCATTTTTTGCTTTTCCCAAGCTTAGTAGCATAGTTTATATTAAAATGTTTTTCCATAAAATTATTGGTGTACATGTTTAATAATAAAGACTCGCCCGTGGTAGGTGTTTTTGGAATTACATTTATTTGACCACTGATGCTCTCAAAGCCTTGTAGCACAGAGTTAGCACCTTTGGCAACAAAAATATTATCTACCAAAGTACCAGGATAACTATTAATGCCGTATGTAAATGAAAGCCCTTGAATCATAGGCATCCCATCGAATAATAATTGATTATATGTACCATTTAATCCAAGAATTCTCAATTCTTTAGAATTAGTAACTACATTGGTTGTTTGGGGTTGCACAGAGGCTTGTGTTTCAAAACAACCAGCCAAATCACAACAAGCAGCTTTGGTTAATTCTTTTTGAGTGATTACTTCAGTTTTAATAATACCGTTAGCTATAAAAGCAGTTTGCTTAGAAGTATTAACCACCACATCAGCCAATGCAGATGGAATAGGAGTTAGATTAACGCTTATGTATTGCTGTTCATTTATAGTAATTGTATCGGTTTTAAAACCAATAAAAGAAACTATCAGTTGCTTATTTATAATAGCATTCAAAGTAATTTCAAAAACTCCATTTTCATTGGTAATGCTTTTAGTGTTTGTTCCTAGCCAAGCTATAGTTGCACCAACTAAAATTTCTTTGCCAATAGTGGTTTTTCCAAAAACCTTACCTTTTAAATTTTGAGCATTTATAACAAAACACAAGCAACATAAACCGAAAATTATAATTATTTTTTTCAAGTTATTGCTTTTTAATTTTTATTATAAAAGGAGATACTTTGTATGGATACACATTTGGATCATCGCAACCAGGAACAGATTCTATCCATTCACGAATTTGTTTTTCTGTAGTAATGGATGAATGATACTTTACTGTAAATGTTACCTTACCTTTTTTAAGTTCGGTATAATTTACTTCGTCAATTCCATCTTGATTTATTAATTTCTTTTTTATAGTGGACATATCTCCATTACATGTTAATCCTGTAACAGTTAGAGTTGTTGATTTTAAAGTATCAATATTTGATTGAGCAAAAGAAGAAGTTATACTTAACACAATAAGTATTGAAGTTATTAATAATCTCATTTTATTAATTTTATTGTTAACGAAAAAATACGCCATTAAAGGCATAATAAATAATTTAAAAAAAAGCTAGAAGTGTAGAAAATTGTTAAGCAAATCTTGGAGGTTGCCAAAAATCGGAACAATGACGAAACACAAAATTAGTTTTTAAAGAAGGATATTTTTGCTTACCAAAAGATATTTTATCAAGCCTAAAAGAATACTCAGTTGGGCAATTTGCAAAGCAACACGAACAACTTTTAAAAGGATTACAGCTGTTGTTTTCGTGGTTATTATTATCGTTATCTAAATCTTTTGTTGCTGTTTCTTTAGAACAATTGTCGCAACATTCAATAGTTTTCTTACTTACAAAATATGACAAAGCAGGTTGCACCGAAAGGAACAACACTACAAAAGCCATTATTAGTGTAAAATACTTCACTATGCAAAAGTAAAAGGTTTTAGAAGTAAATCTCTTGCTTTTCAATTAGTACAGCATAAATAATTTTTAAATTAATTTCTTAAAAATTGTAAATACAATGCTAGCTTTTTGGAGCATTCACTTTTAAAATACTTACATCATAATTACGAATTTCTTATTACAATTAACATGCTTTCAAACAATTTCTATAGTTATATTATAATTTTAGTTAAATAAAAGTTGCTAGTGAAGCCTGCAACAACTAGAAAATTTCGTTTCGTGTCTTCATTAGCCTAAATAAAAATGTTACCCATCCATTCCAAATTGAATAAAAATTCCTACATAATTACAATTACCTTCGCCGCCAAATTTTTATTTATATGTTGATTGGTTTACAGAATGTAACATTTGAATTTGGTGCAAGAACAATTGTATACGATGCCACTTGGCACATTCAACCAGGTGATAGAATAGGATTAATTGGTTATAATGGCACTGGTAAATCTACCTTATTAAAAGTTTTAGTAGGCGAATATTCTCCAAGTGAAGGCACTGTAGAAAAAGGTAGAGAAACCACTATAGGTTATTTGCATCAAGACCTTTTAAGCTTTGATACCAATGAATCTATTGTTGAAGTTGCAATGGGTGCATTTGAAAAAGTAAAGGCTTTAGAGAAAGAAATTGAAGACATAACCAAACAGCTAGAAAATAATAGCAGCGATGATTTGCTAATGTTGTACAGCGAAAAACTGCACGACCTTGAAGTTGCTGGAGGCTACACCATACAACACAAAACTGAAGAGGTTTTACATGGCTTAGGATTTAGCAATGACGATTTAGTTCGCCCTTACAAAGAGTTTAGTGGAGGTTGGCGAATGAGGGTTTTACTTGCTAAAATGATTTTGCAAGCACCCGATGTTTTATTACTCGATGAGCCTACCAACCACCTTGATTTACCAAGTATTGAGTGGCTCGAAAAATATTTAATTCACTATAAAGGCAGTGTGGTAATTGTTAGCCATGACAAGTTTTTCTTAAACAGAATGGTTAATAAAATAGTAGAGTTGTACCAACAAGAATTACATATTTATAGTGGAAACTATGAGTATTACGAAAATGAAAAAGCCTTGCGAGTTGAGTTGCAACAAAAAGCCTTTGAAAATCAACAAGATTATATACGCCAACAAGAACGATTTATAGAACGCTTTAAAGCTAAAGCAACGAAAGCTGCTGCTGCCCAAAGTGCTATGAAACGATTAGATAAAATTGAAAGAATAGAAAGTGTAGAAATTGAACGCCCAAACCTAAAAATAAATTTTAGAATTGATAAACAACCCGGTAAAATTATCTGTGAGTTAAAAAACATTAGCAAAAGTTTTGGTAGTAATCAAATTTTAAAAAATACATCAGCCGAAATTAATAGGGGCGATAAAATTGCATTAATTGGGGCTAATGGAAAGGGAAAAAGTACAGTTTTACGAATAGTTGCAGGAACTGAAAATATAAGTGGTGAAAGAGTTTGGGGGCATAATGTTGAAGAAAGTTTTTACGCACAACATCAATTAGAAGCGTTGAATTTGAATGATACCATTTTAGAAGAATTGGTGCATTGTGGCAGCAATAAAACAGAACTTGAACTACGTGGAATTTTAGGTGGATTTTTATTTGGCGGTGATGATGTAGATAAAAAAGTAAAAATTTTAAGTGGTGGTGAAAAAGCAAGAGTTGCTTTAGCAAAAGTAATTGTAAGCAAAAGTAATTTTTTATTACTCGACGAACCTACCAACCACTTAGATATGGTAAGTGTAGATT
>JBMLOR010000078.1:0-2841 GCA_049242865.1 Chitinophagaceae bacterium
TTCAGCAACATATTGCAACTATTAGTGAAACTATTGCTGCAAAAAAATTAGAAGCTGAAAGTTTACCTGCACAAGATTTTTATGCTAAAGATGCTATATATAAAGAAGTAGATGAACTTATAAAACAAAAAGACCAACAAATTGAAGAAGTTTTAAAAGAAATTTTACCTGAGGCTTTTGCAACAATAAAAGAAGCTGCAAGGCGTTTTTCATCCAACGAAAATATTGTAAGTACTGCAACTGAATTAGATAGAAATCTTAGTGTAAAAAAAGAGTATATAACTATCGAAGGCAATAATGCTACCTATAAAAACAGTTGGCTTGCTGCAGGTGGTAAAATTACTTGGAACATGGTACATTACGATGTTCAGTTAATTGGTGGTGCTGTTTTACATAGTGGTAAAATTGCCGAAATGAGTACAGGTGAGGGTAAAACTTTAGTAAGTACTTTACCTGCTTACCTAAATGCTTTAGCTGGCGAGGGAGTGCACATAGTTACTGTAAACGATTATCTTGCAAAAAGAGATAGCGAATGGAATGGAACTTTATTTGAATGGCTAGGACTTACCGTTGATTGTATAGACAAACATCAACCAAATAGCGAAGAAAGAAGAAAAGCCTATTTGGCAGACATTACTTATGGTACCAATAATGAGTTTGGCTTTGATTATCTAAGAGACAATATGGTACACAGCCCAGAGGAAAAGGTACAACGTAAGCATCATTTTGCAATGGTAGATGAGGTTGATAGTGTATTAATTGACGATGCTAGAACTCCTTTAATAATTAGTGGTCCTATAGGCAAGCAAGATAACATTGAACAATTTTTTGAACTTAAACCAAGAATAGAAAAATTAGTTGATGCCCAAAGAAGAGCAATAAATAGTTTTTTAACCGAAGCTAAAAAGAAAATTGCCGAAGGAAACGACGACCCCAAAGATGGTGGATTGGCTTTGTTTAGAGCCCATAGAGGTTTACCAAAAAACTCAGCTTTAATTAAATATTTAAGTGAACCTGGCATAAGAGTAAAACTTCAAAAAACCGAAAACTATTATTTGGCCGATCAACAAAAGGAAATGCCAAAAGCCGATGAAGAACTTTACTTTTACATCGACGAAAAAAATAATAGCGTAGAACTTACCGATAAAGGCATTAACCTAATTACAAAAGCAGGAGAAGACCAAAACTTTTTTGTTATTCCAGATATCTCTATTGGTTTAGCTCAAATTGAAAAAGAAGCATTAAGTGCCGAAGAAAAGTTGGCAAAAAAAGAAATAGTCATCAATGAATATTCTACAAAAGCCGATAGAATTCATACAGTACAACAATTACTTAAAGCCTACACTTTATTTGATAAAGATGTAGAATATGTTGTAATGGAAGGCCAAGTAAAAATTGTAGATGAACAAACTGGACGTATTTTAGATGGCAGAAGATATAGCGATGGCTTACACCAAGCCATTGAAGCTAAAGAGAATGTACAAATAGAAGCAACCACGCAAACCTACGCTACTATTACTTTACAAAACTACTTTAGAATGTACCACAAACTTTGTGGTATGACAGGTACCGCAGAAACAGAAGCTGCTGAATTGTGGAGCATTTATAAATTAGATGTGGTATCAATACCAACCAATATCCCCGCTATAAGAAAAGATGAGCAAGACAAAGTATTTAAAACTAAACGTGAAAAATTTGGTGCAGTTATAGAAGAAATAGAAAATCAACGTAATGCTGGTCGCCCTACACTTGTAGGTACAACAAGTGTTGAGGTTAGTGAATTGCTAAGCAGAATGTTACGTCAAAAACAAATTCCTCACAACGTATTAAACGCTAAGCAACATGCCAAAGAAGCTCAAGTAGTTGCCGAGGCTGGCTTACCAGGTGCAGTAACTATTGCAACCAATATGGCTGGTAGAGGTACAGATATTAAATTAGGTGCTGGTGTAAAAGAGGCAGGTGGATTAGCCATTATTGGTACAGAAAGGCACGAAAGTAGAAGGGTTGACAGGCAGCTTCGTGGTCGTGCAGGAAGACAAGGAGACCCTGGTTCTTCTCAATTTTTTGTGGCGTTAGAAGATGATTTGATGCGTATGTTTGGTAGCGAACGTATTGCAAAAGTGATGGACTTTGCTGGTTATAAAGAAGGCGAAGTAATACAACACAGCATGATTACCAATAGCATTGAACGTGCCCAAAAGAAAGTAGAAGAAAACCACTTTGGTACACGTAAAAGATTGTTAGAGTATGATGATGTGATGAACAAACAACGTACTGTAATTTATGCCAAAAGAAACCATGCTTTATATGGTGATAGATTAGCTTTAGACATTGATAATGCATTTTACAGTGTTGCCGAAAACATAATTGCTGGTAGTAAAGAAACCCAAGATTTGGATGCTTTGAAAATGAATGCAATAGTAAATTTTGGTATTGATGCCGCCATTACAAAAGATGAGTTACAAAAAGAACCTTTAAATGTTTTAGCAGATAAATTATACCAACAAGCAGTGAATAATTTTGAAGCACGCAAAAAAGCCATGGCTCTTCAAGCCTTACCTGTTTTCAAAAACATTCGTTTAGAACAAGGTAACCATATTGAAAATGTGATTGTTCCTTTTACCGATGGCAAAAAAGGCATGAATGTTTTAGCTAACATGCAAAAAACACTTGATAGTAATGGAGAAGAAATTGTACACGCTTTAGAACGTACAGTAACCTTAAATCTTATCGATGATGAATGGAAAGAACATTTACGTTCAATGGATGATTTAAAGCAAAGCGTACAAACAGCTAGTTACGAACAAAAAGATCCATTGGTTATTTATAAAGTAGAAGCAT
>JBMLOR010000079.1:0-1544 GCA_049242865.1 Chitinophagaceae bacterium
TGTTTTCATTTTTACAAAAAATTAGTAAAAATGAAACGTAAACAATTTTTAAGAAATGGCTTATTGGCCTTGCCTGCTTTTGGTATTGCCCAACATTTAAAGGCAACTCCTATTAAAAATAACAACCCTAAACCTTTTGTAGTTAATGCAGGAAAATCTAGATTTGATGATGTGGTTAAATTTTTGGGTGTACACCCCAACGATTTAAAAATATCTGGTAAAGATACCAATGGTGCATTAAGTGTATTTGAGTATACAGGCCTAGGAAAAGTAGGGCCAATGCTACATGTACACTTTAATCAAGATGAAATTTTTTGTGTAACAGAAGGAAAATATAGATTTGTAGTAGGCGACGAAACACATGTACTTGAAGCTGGACAAACCATTTTTTTACCTCGTAATATTCCTCATACATGGATACAACTATCAGATAAAGGCAAAATGATATATATGCTACAGCCAGCGGGCAAAATGGAAGAGTTTTTTGTATTGATGAATAGCTTAAAAACTCGACCATCACAAGAAGAAATGGATAAATACCATGCCGAGCACGAAATGAAAGTTGTTGGCCCACCATTAACACTATAAATTAGTAGCTTGATACTTAAAGATTTTATACCAGCACCTCAGGTACAAGAATTTGTGCAGTTGTACAGAATTGTGCATTTACAATTTGATGCCACTAATCAAATTCCACCAAAAGCTTATCCTCCAAGGCCCGAGCAATGTTTGGCATTTTATCCATTTGACACCGAAGTTGTTGAATATGGCTTTGGCAACATCATCAAAAAAAATATTCCTGTGGTGTTGTATGGTCAATTTACTGAAGTTACAAATAGATTAATAGGAAATAACTTTTTAGTTTTTCAGATAGTTTTTTATCCGAGTGCTGTTTACAAATTGTTTGGAATTCCGTCTAGCGAATTAAATAATCAGTATTTAAATGCCGAAGAGATTTTGGGCAAAGAGGTTCACAATATTAACGAGCAATTGTATTTTGCTGGTAGTTATGAAAAAATGGTGCAAATAGCCAATAGTTTTGTGACTCAGCTTATTGCAGCACAACAAAAAGATAGCCATTTTATAGATGAAGTTTGTAGAAATATGTTGTTTGCAAAACAGCGAATTTCATTAATTGAAGCCTCAAGATTATCGTTTTTAAGCACCAAACAATTTGAAAGAAAGTTTAAAGAAAGAACTGGTTTAAACCCCAAACTTTTTGAAAGGATAATACAATTTGATAATGCTTTTAGATACAAAAACGCTCATCCAAATGCCGATTGGCTAAAAATTGCTATAGAATGTGATTATTACGATTATCAACACTTGGTTAAAGCGTATAAAGATTTTTGTGGGTTAACACCTACTGCATTTCACCATATAGAAAACAATGCTCCTGAAAGAAAATTTGGATTAAGTGAAGGATATTATAAATAAAATTTTTAAAAAATTAAAGTTTGGCACGATTGTGGTTAATTAATAAAAGGTTTTTTAAGGGTTTAGGGTTGAAAAAAAGCAGCTCCATTTTATGGAGCTGTTTTTTT
>JBMLOR010000080.1:0-23497 GCA_049242865.1 Chitinophagaceae bacterium
TATGTGCAAAGCCTGAGTGGTGGCGAAAAAAAACGCTTACAATTATTGAGCATTTTGTTTAGCAATCCTAATTTTTTAATTTTAGACGAGCCCACCAACGACCTTGATTTGCCTACACTTGCTGTGCTCGAAAACTTTTTGCTCGATTATCCAGGATGTATCATAATTGTAAGTCATGATAGATATTTTATGGATAAATTGGTAGATCATTTATTGGTGTTTGAAGGCGAAGGTGTAGTGAAAGATTTTCCAGGAAATTATAGTTTATTTAGGATACAACAGCAACAAAAAGAAAGCAATAAAAAAGAAAACCAAAAGTCAGAACCTATAGCTCCAAAAATCATAGAAACCCCTGTGGTAAAACAAAAAATTTCATTTAAAGACAAAAGAGAATTTGAGCTTTTAGAGAAAGAAATTCCTCAATTAGAGCAAGAGAAAAAAGATTTAGAAAATTTGCTAGGCAGCGGCAACTTAGATTTTGAAGCCATTACAAAAAATAGCAACAGAATTGGCGAAATTCAAGCTTTACTCGAAGAAAAAGAAATGCGTTGGCTAGAGTTGAGTGAAATTGTACAGGGTTGAGTGTGATGTAAGTTTTTAGAACCTATCCATTAATAAAACGCAAAATAAAGTAGGTATATTTTTGATTGTTTAAAAATATTCCATCTTCAATCAAATAAAATTTCTACATTCACCTTCAAAAATTTATACTAATGATTGTAGGCGTATTGAAAGAACCCATTGGCGAAAAACGAGTTTCAATTTTACCCGAGCATATATCATTATTTATAAAAAAAAACATACAAGTAATTGTACAGCAAGATGCAGGTTTGGCTGCTTTTGCAAGCAATGAAGATTACATTAATAAAGGTGCAAGTATTGCTAGTTTTGAAGAAGTATTGGCCAAAGCAGATATAGTATTAGCTATCAATAATTTTAATATTTCTGAAACACTAAAAAACAAAATTATTATTGGGGTTTATCAACCATTAAACAATAAAAATTTTGTACAGCAATGTATCAATAATGGCGTAACTAGTTTTAGTATTGATGTTATACCTCGTACTACAAGAGCTCAAAGTATGGATGTACTTAGTAGTCAAGCTAATATTGCAGGCTACAAAGCTGTGCTTACGGCTGCAAGTATTTTACCACATTATTTTCCTATGTTTATAACTGCAGCAGGTAGTATTGCTCCTGCAAAAGTTTTAATATTAGGGGCAGGGGTTGCAGGTTTACAAGCTATTGCAACAGCAAAAAGATTAGGTGCTGTAGTGGAGGTTTTTGATACACGACCAAGTGTAAAAGAAGAAGTGCAAAGTTTAGGTGCAAAATTTGTTGAAGTAGAAGGTGCTGCCGATGCTAGTAAAGCTGGAGGATATGCAGTAGAACAAACAGAAGAATACAAGCAAAAGCAGCAACAAAAAATAGCAGAAAGTGTTGCCAAAGCAAATGTGGTAATTACCACAGCACAAATACCTGGAAAGCAAGCTCCAATTTTAATTTCAAATGAAATGCTTGCAAGTATGAAACCAGGAAGTGTAATTATTGATTTAGCTGCTGCTACAGGTGGCAATACACCACAAACAAAAAATCAAGAAACGATTACAACTTCAAATGGAATAACTATTGTAGGCAACAGCAATTTTGCAAGTACAATGCCATACGATGCAAGTAAATTATATGGTAAAAACATTGTGAACTTTTTGCAACTTATCACGAATAACGAGGGTCGCTTAAATTTAAATTTTGAAGATGATTTAGTGCAAGGAACTTGCCTAACACATCAAGGGGTAATTATGCAAGAAAGGTTTAAAGTTTAAAGTTGGAAATAAAATCATCAATCAACAAATCATCAATAAAATATGCTTTCTTTTATTCAACAACATCAACAACTTATCTTTATTGTAATACTCATGATTTTTTTGGGTATTGAAGTAATTGGTAGAGTACCTAGTGTTTTACACACACCATTAATGAGTGGGGCAAATGCCATACATGGCGTTGTAATTATTGGGGCAATAATAGTAATGGGCAAAGCCGAGCCAAATAATTATGCAGCATTAATTTTAGGTTTTTTAGCTGTTTTTTTAGGCACCCTAAATGTTGTTGGTGGTTTTGTAGTTACTGATAGAATGTTAGAAATGTTTAAGAAAAAAAGTAAATAGTCGAATTTAAATATCGAACGAATGAAAAGTATGTTTAAAGTAGGGATTGTAGTTTTAATTGGTGCGATAGCTACGTCTTGTGCTACAAAGCCTGCACAGTTAAGTTTTAGTCAATATAGAATAGAAAATCCTAAGCAAGTAGATACGTCTATGCTTAAATGGTTGAATGTTTATAAAGATAGCCTTGGTAAAAACATGAATACTGTAATTGGTTTTTCATTGTATGGCCTAACAAAAAAACAACCTGAAAGTGGTTTAGGAAATTTTATGGCAGATGCTATGAAAGTAATGGCAGAATCAAAGTTTAATACTAAAGTTGATGCTGCTTTTGTAAATTATGGTGGAATTCGTTCTTATTTACCAAAAGGTGATATTACAGTTGGAAAAATTTACGAACTAATGCCTTTTGATAATTTAATTGTTTTACAATCTTTGACTGGCAAAGACCTACAAAGTTTTTTAAATTTAGTTGCAGCTCGCAACGGTTGGCCAGTTTCAAGTGGATTAACATTTGCAATAAAAGATAAACAAGCAGTAAACATTTTAATAAATGGAAAGCCATTAGATGAAAATGGTATTTATACAATTGCTAATAGTGATTATGTGGCTAATGGTGGCGATAATGCAGAAATGCTAAAAAAACTTAAGCAACAAAATAAATTTTACATATTTAGGGATGCTTTAATTGAGTATACCAAATTGCAAACAAGTCTTGGAAAAACTATCGATTCTAAACCTGAAAACAGAGTAGTATATGCACAATAATACCAGAAGAAAATTCTTAAAAAATGGCTTATTAGCTAGTACAAGTTTTGCTGCACCTGCCATTTTAAAAGCAAATAGTTTTTATAAAGAGAACGATTTAAAACTTACTATTTTGCACACTAATGATGTGCATAGTAGGCTTGAGCCTTTTCCTCAAGATGGAAGCCCCAATGCTGGGCTTGGTGGTGTAGCTGCAAGGGCAGAAGTTATTAAGAATATTCGTAATAATACCGAACATATTTTACTGCTCGATGCTGGTGATATTTTTCAAGGCACACCGTACTTTAATTTGTACAAAGGTGAGCCCGAAATGAAAGCAATGAGTATGATGGGTTACGATGCAGCAACTATAGGTAATCATGATTTTGATGGTGGTTTAGATAACCTTGCAGCACAGTTAAAACATGCCAATTTTCCATTGATAAATTGTAATTATAATTTTTCAAACACACCTATGGAAGGCAAAACTTTGCCGTATAAAATATTCGAAAAAGGAGAACTTAAAATTGGTGTGTTGGGCGTTGGTGTTGAATTACAGGGATTAGTTCCAGAAAATTTATACGGTAATACAGTATACGAAGAGCCTATAACTAAAGCCAATACTACCGCTGAATATTTAAAAAAACAAGGTTGTGATTTTGTGATATGTTTATCACATTTAGGCGACAAGTATCAAGATGATAAAGTAAGTGATGAAATTTTAGCTAAGCAAAGTTTTTATATAGATTTAATTATTGGAGGGCACACTCATAGGTTTTTTAAAGAACCACGAAAATATTACAATAAATTAGGTGGAGATGTTATTGTAAATCAGGTAGGTTGGGGAGGGATAAATTTGGGAAGATTAGACTATGTTTTTTACGGAAAAAAACGTAACAAACTCTCGAAATCCCATACTGTAATTTTGGGGAAATAAACAAATTTAAATTTATTTTTTTTTCAACAAAAAGTCTCCATATTCGCCGTCCCAAGAAACTTTTTTTCCACAACCAAAATTGTGGATATAAATTTGGGAAACTATCTTATAACTAACAATTTATAAACTTTTTTAACGGATAATTTTATATGGCAAAAACTGCTGATTTGGTGTGGAACAACTGCTTAAAAATTATAAAGGACATTGTAGAATGGCAACATTATAAAACTTGGTTTGAGCCAATTAGTGCTGTAGAACTAAAAGGTAATGTTTTAATGATACAAGTACCTAGTCAATTTTTTTATGAATATTTAGAAGAGCATTACGTAACGCTTTTAGCGAAAACCCTAAAAAGAGAAATGGGTAAAGATGCAAGGTTAGAGTATAGAATAATGGTGGATAGTGGCAATAAAATCAGCGGAAACGTTGATATTCCTGCTAGCTCAGTAAAAACATTTAGTAATAACGAACTAAATTTCCCATTAGTTGTAGAAAATGCTGTAAAAAATCCGTTTGTAATACCAGGATTAAAGAAAATGCAAATTGATCCTCAATTAAATCCAAATTATACTTTCGAAAATTTAATTGAAGGTGATTGCAACAGAGTAGCACGTAGGGCAGGTAAAACTGTGGCTGAAAAACCGGGTAGCTCCTCGTTTAATCCATTGGTAGTTTATGGTGGTACAGGTTTAGGCAAAACCCATTTAGCACAAGCTATTGGTAATCATGTAAAGCGTCACCATCCTAACAAAGTGGTATTATACGTAAGTAGTGAAAAGTTTATTAATCAATTTCAAGATCATAGCAGAAACAACGCCATCAATGATTTCATACATTTTTATCAACTAATAGATGTATTAATAATAGATGATGTACAGTATTTTGCCAAAGCTGAAAAAAGTCAAGATGCATTTTTTGCCATTTTCAATCACTTACATCAAAGTGGGAAACAATTAGTATTAACTAGCGATAAATCTCCAAAAGATTTAGATGGCATGCAAGAAAGATTACTCAGCCGTTTTAGATGGGGTTTAAGTACTGATTTACAATTACCCGACTACGAAACACGTATTCAAATTTTGGAACACAAAATGAAAAACGATGGTTTAGAGTTGAGTAAAGATGTGGTTAAGTATGTTGCATACAATATAAGCACTAATGTTAGAGAATTAGAAGGTGCATTAATATCATTATTAGCACAATCATCGCTTAATAAAAAAGATATTGATATTGAGTTAGCTAAGAAAGTATTAAGAAATTTTGTTCGTACGAGTACCAAAGAAATCACTATTGAAGCCATTCAAAAAATGGTTTGTGAATACTTTAATGTTGGATACGAAAAGTTGTTGCATAAAACTCGTAAACGTGAAATTGTACAGGCACGTCAAATTACTATGTACTTGTCAAAACAATTCACCAAAAATTCACTAAAAACAATTGGTGAACATTTTGGAGGAAGAGACCACACCACAGTAATTCATAGCTGCCAAACTGTAAAAGATTTAATGGACACAGATTCTATATTTAAAGAAAACGTGCAAGAGCTTACTCAAAAAGTACAACTAGCAAGTATTTAAATTTTTAACGATTGTTTTATTATAAAAGAGAGGCCTAAAAGTCTCTCTTTTTTTGTGATAATATTATTACAGCATAAGCTAATATGTTGAGCCTACGTTAAAGAAATTACAATATTTTGTTAATTCATTTAAACGGTTTTGGAATATTGTGGTCGACCTCTTTCTTCGCAGCAAAACAAAAAAACATGAAAAAAATTTTATTAGCAGCTGCAACAATTGTTGCAAGTTTTAATGCATTAAATGCACAAGAGAGTGTAAAATTTGGGGTACAAGCAGGTTATTTATTGGGTAGTTCAAAGTTTACTGGCGAAGGAGGAGTAAGTTATGGCACTGCAACTTCAACTTCAGGCTTTAGAGTTGGTGTTAATGCTAGTATACCAATAAGCAGTAGTTTATTTTTTAGTCCAGAAATTAATTTTGTAAACAAGGGGAGTAAAAATGTTTTAAGCGATGCAAGTATGGGTGTTGCAATAAGTGTAAACAACTCATTCAATGCGAATTATTTAGAAATGCCATTGAATGTATTGTACAAATTTCCTTCACAAAATGAGGGTGGTTTTTTTATTGGGGCTGGCCCTTCCATTAGTATGGGGTTAAGTGGAAAAGGTAGTTATGTTGCTAGTGTGATGGGAGCAACTATGAATACTAACTATGCAATAAAATTTGATGGTAAAACTGATGATCAATTGCCACCAACTGATGAAGATGTTCATTTGCAAAAATTTGAGTTAGGAGGAAATATTTTGGCTGGTTATAAACTTAACAATGGATTGAGTTTTAGATTAAATTATAATTTTGGTTTTACTGATATGGATCCAAATGCTGATGCTGGAACAAAAAATAGATATGTAGGTTTAACTGTTGGATTTACATTTTAAAAATGATTTTCACCAAAAGGGCTGTCTTAAAAAAGGCAGCCCTTTTTTTATTGTATAATTTGAATGTTTATGAAGTATTAACTTCGTGTGGTACTAAAATTAATAAACTAGGAGTTAAACAGTTTTATCACAAAAAATGGTTACTTTATTTTAGTATTGGGTCGATATTTCTCATGTACACATTTTATAAGTTACAATAAAATGAAATTTTTTAAAACCTTATATGGCCAAGTGCTTATAGCTATTTTGCTAGGCATTTTACTTGGTCATTATTTTCCTACATTTTCTGTTCAACTTAAACCACTCGGCGACGGATTTATTAAGTTGGTAAAAATGCTTATTGCACCCATAATTTTTTGTACCATCGTTACTGGTATATCTGGCATGAAAGATGCAAAAAAAGTGGGCAGAGTAGGAGCAAAAGCAATTTTGTATTTTGAAATTGTAACTACATTGGCTTTGATAATTGGTTTGATGGTTGTAAACCTATTGAAGCCTGGAGTAGGAATGAATATTAATGTTGCAACTTTAAGTACAAAGTCGGTAGAAGGATATATTTCTCAAGGAAAATCTTCTTCATTAGTAGATTTTATTTTGCACATCATTCCAGAAAATATTATACAAGCTTTTGCCAATGGTGAATTGTTGCCAATTTTGTTTTTCTCAGTATTACTTGGCTTTGCATTGTCTAAAATTGGTGATAAGGCTTTACCGTTAATCAAGGGTATACAATCATTTGAAACTGCACTTTTTGCTATTTTAAAAATTATTATGAAAGTAGCTCCATTAGGAGCTTTAGGTGCTATGGGCTTTACCATTGGAAAATATGGTGTACAATCATTACAACAGTTGGGCCTTTTAATGATTTCATTTTACATAACTTGCATTTTATTTATTTTTTTAGTTTTAGGTGGAATTTTAAAAGCGTTGGGTTTTAATATTTTTAAGTTACTTAAGTATTTAAAAGAAGAATTATTAATAGTTTTAGGAACATCATCTTCCGAAGCAGCTATGCCAGGTTTGATACAGAAATTGCAAAAATTGGGTTGTTCTGAACCGGTGGTTGGTTTAGTTGTTCCTACAGGATACTCATTTAATTTAGATGGAACATCAATTTATTTAACTATGGCTGCAGTGTTTTTAGCACAAGCTACTAATACGCCATTAGATGTTAGTCATCAAATTTCATTACTATTAATATTGTTACTCACCTCAAAAGGGGCAGCAGGTGTTACAGGTAGTGGTTTTATTACTTTGGCAGCTACATTACCATTAGTGGGTAACATACCAGTTGCAGCGATTGCAATTATTCTTGGTGTTGATAGATTTATGAGCGAAGGAAGGGCAATAACAAATATTATAGGAAACGCAGTGGCAACCATAGTTGTTGCAAAGTGGGAAAAAGAAGTTGACCTACAAAAGGCAAATGTGATTTCTTAGTATACTGCACAGCAACTAAAAAGGCTACCATTTGGCAGCCTTTTAATAATTTTTATTCAAAATTTAGTTTCCGCCAACTCTAAACATGCCACCCATGCCTCCACCTTTTTGCATTTCTTCCATTATTTTTTTTGATTCAGCAGTAAATTCAGCTTGTGTTACTTTTTTACCATTGGTAGGTATTACAAATTCAGACTTGTCGATTTTCTTTTTAATTTCAATAGCATTAAAAATTGTACCACCATTATCAATATCAATTTCTAATATCATACCTGGTAAACTTCCAAATTCTTCAGGGCCAGATGATATATTGATTTGTTCACAGAACCAAGCTACAACTTCTACCTCTTTAGATTTAATATCTTGACTTGAATTTTTGGCTGTAGTATCTGAACTGTTGTTGGTAGAAATGGTTGATATCATCATTCGTGCTTTAGGCTGATTTATAGTAGTAATTGCTTTACGACATGTATAGCCAAGAATAATCTTAGTTTCATCTGTTAGTTTCCAGGTTCTAGGTTTTACCGAATCCACTATTAAATATTCATTTCTTAAAAAATTTTTGTACACTATTTTCTCTTGTGTATTTAAGTCTTTATAGGTTATATCATCGGCTGGGCCACCACTCATTTTCATTACTATTGGGCCACCACTATTTCCCATAGCACTTGCATCAGGTAATTCATCGGTTGGTGATTTTTTATACAAACTTGTATTGTTTTTAAAGATTAAAATATGTTCACTTGTTCTAAACTCAGGAATCATAGCCTTCATTTGTTCGTTAGGTAAATTACGATGCATATTTTGTTTACGTTCAAAATATATTGTTCCTTCACTTAGTTGTGCAAACAGATTATTAATGCTAGCTAAAGCCATCAAAGCAATAATTAGTTTTTTCATGATGTTATGTTGTTTTAAAATGATTTTAAATTTTTGTTATGGTTTTAAGTTACAATCGCAGGGCAAAAGTAAAACGGTTAAAAGTTAACTAAAGTTTTATAAAAGTTAATTAAGGTTAATACATTGTAATTGTATTTTTATTACATATTAAGTTTGCAGGGTGAGTAATTTAACTTTTAGTAAATGGTTAATGATAGCAGCAATATTAGTTATTGCTAGCTTTCAGGCCTATTGGTTAAAGCAATTGTATAACGATGAATTTAAAAATCTTAAAACTCAAACAGATGTTTTATTAAAACAATCTGTACAAGAATTGCAAAATAAAAAATTAAAAAGCGATTCTGCTTTTATGGAATTTATAGCAAAGTCAAGTAATGACTCTAGCGGAATTAAGGTAAAAGAAGTAAATACATCTTCTATAACAAAAAAATCGAGTACACATCAAAAAACAAAAGCTAACAAAAATATTAATAAAACTTCAACTGCCCTAAAAACTGTTGACACATTTACTTATAAAAAGAAAATAGCATCAATCAATTTTTCTGCTGAAACATTAAAAACTAAACCTTTCATTGCAATAAGTAATACTTATGATGGAACTATTATTAACGTAGATAGTGTATTAAATAAAATTGATCCAAGTTCGATAAGAAGTATTCATGTATATAGAGATTCATCCATAAGTGCATCAACTCAACCTTTTACTATACAAAATTTGTCGATAAAAAAGGGAACACAAAAAGATTCATTGATAAAGTCTGTTTCTCTGTTAAAAACGATGAATGCCATTACAAAAGATACGGTATTATCTAAAGGTACTAATGTACTTAGAATTACCACTAAATTTAATATGGATTCTAGTAAAGCTATTAAGTTCAATGGATTTTTAATAAAGCTATTAACAGATACAATTCCTGTTCAAAAAATTGATAGTGCTTTTAAAAAACAACTACAAAAAGATAAAGTAAACATACCATTTGCATTGGTTGTAAAATCTAAAGAAGAGGCTAAAAACAATGTAATAACTGAAAATAAATTAGCAACAAATTTTGTTAGTTCTGGCCTTGTAGAGCCTGTAATGTATAAGGCTGAATTTAAAAATCCATTTAAATATATTACTAAAAAAATGGCATTACCTATTTTAATGTCATTGTTGCTGCTAGGTTTTGTTACAACAGCTTTTATTGTGTTGTACAGCAATATGAAAGCACAGCATAAAATAGCAAATATGAAAAATGAGTTCATCAGCAATATAACTCATGAACTTAAAACTCCAATTTCGACTGTAAGTGTAGCTGTTGAAGCCATGAGAAATTTTAATGCACTCAGTAATCCTCAGAAAACAAAAGAATATTTAGATATATCTGCTTCTGAAATTTCTAGGCTTGGATTGTTGGTAGATAATGTTTTAAAACTATCACTTTTTGAGAATGATAGAATAGCGTTAGATAAACAACATTTTGATGTGGTGCAACTCATCAGCGAAATTTTAAATGCATTGAGTATTCAATTTGAGCAACATCAAGCTATTATTGAGTTTCAACCCTCGAGTAGTGAAATTATTGTGTATGCCGATAGGCTACATTTATCGAGTGTACTATTTAATTTATTGGATAATGCTATTAAGTATTCAAAAAATCAACCCACCATTTTAGTTACTACAAAATTGTTAGATAACCGATTAGAGATAAAGGTTAAAGATGAGGGAATTGGAATTGATAAAGAATATCATGATAAAATTTTCAATAAATTTTTTAGAGTATCGCAAGGAACAGATAGGCATAATATAAAAGGTTATGGATTAGGATTAAGCTATGTTTATTACATCATCAAAAAACACAACGGACACATAAACATTGAAAGTGAAAAAAATAAAGGCACAACTTTCATTATAAATATTCCAACTTAATTGAAACAAGTTCACACTACCCTTTAACAATAATAAACAAGAATCATGAAAATATTATACGTAGAAGACGAGCAATTTTTGGGTCGTATTGTAAAAGAAACTTTAGAAACCAAAGGTTTTGAAATAGTAATGGAAACCGATGGAGCCAAAGTTTTAAATCAATTTCAAAATTTTAATCCCGATGTTGTAGTGTTAGATGTGATGTTGCCCAATAAAAGTGGCTTTGAAATAGCCAAAGAAATGAGAGATGCAAAAATTACAACGCCCATACTTTTTCTTACAGCTAAAACCCAAACTACCGATGTTGTAAAAGGTTTTACTGTAGGTGGCAATGATTATTTACGAAAGCCATTTAGCATGGAGGAGTTAATTGTAAGGCTCGAAAATTTATATAAACAATCTGGTAGTGTTAGTGCTTCTGAACCACAGAATGAAGTTTTACTAGGTAAATTTATACTTCAATTAAATAAGCAAATTTTAAAATTTGGCGATAACGAAAGAAAGTTATCTTATAGAGAAACGGAGCTTTTAAAATTCTTGTTTTTTAATGCAAATAAAATCATTGATAGAAGGCAAGTACTACAACATATTTGGGGTAACGACTCTTTGTTTAACAGTAGAAACCTTGATGTATATATTACAAAAATTAGAGGTTATTTAAAAGACGATAGTAACTTAGAAATTTTAACTATAAAAGGGGTTGGCTATAGGTTTGTGATGGAGGGTTAATTACAATTCTAAAACATTCGTTTCTTCATTTTTAATAAGTAATTTTTAAAAAATGTAAACTGCCCAAATGGCACACTAATAATAATTACACAAATAGGCCATAAAAGCGTTACCACCATTATATATACAAGATAATAAACTACAGTTTTATCATCGAAAACAAAGCCCAATAGCTTTTTGCCTAAATAACCACAGCAACTACCACCAAGAGCAAACGTGCAAAAAATGAGTGTAAAATTTGTCCAACTTACACCCCATTTTTCTTTTAGCCTTTTAAACATGATGCAAATTTGTAGAAAATTATTTCCGAGCCCTATTTTTTTTTGTTGCTATACTGGAAATTATTTTGTGATTTGTTTAATAAATTGATATTAAAAACAATAGAATTCTTTGATGTAGAAAAATATCTTTACAAATTCTTAAAAAAAATGGATTAACAATTCGTAATTGTCAGTTTCGTGTCATACTTTTGCACTCAAATTGGTAGAAATACCTAAAAATACATTTAGATTGTGATTATGAATTATCCTTCTCGCAGAAAAAAAATAAGTATTTTAAGCATCGTTTTAGTTGTACTTTTTTCATTTGTTAATACATCAAAAGCTCAAGATGGTAAAGGACTTTTCTTAAAGAATTGTGCTAGTTGCCATGCTATGGATAAAAAGTTAACTGGCCCTGCTTTAATGGGTACATTAGATAGATGGCAAGGAAATAGGAAAAACTTAACCGCTTGGATTAAGAATACCCAAACCTACATGAAAACCACCAACGATCCTTATGCTAATGCAATATACAATGAGTATGGTAAAGCTGCGATGAATGTGTTTGATGGTGTTTTGAATGATAAGGAAATTGATGCTATTTTAACATATATCCAAGATTGGAAACCAACTGTTGCTGGTCCTACTGGCGTTGGCGATCCAGTTGAATCTGAAGACAGTTCTCTTTTATATGGTATCCTTACCTTAACACTTGCAGTAATTGCATTTACTTTAATGCAAGTTAACAGCAACTTAAATAAATTAGCTGCTGATAAAGAGGGTAATCCTTTAGCTGAACCAATTCCAGTTTGGAAAAATAAATCATATATCGCTTTTGGTATCATTACACTTGTAATTATAGGTGGATACTTAACTGCAAAAGGTGCTATTGGTTTAGGTCGTCATAAAGATTACACACCTGAGCAACCAATATTTTACTCTCACAAAGTTCATGCTGGTGTAAACCAAATCAACTGTTTATATTGTCATGGTGGTGCACAAGATGGCAAACATTCAAACATTCCAAGTGTAAACGTTTGTATGAACTGTCACATGACGATTAACGAATACAAAGGCAAAGAAAAATTATACACTGCTGATGGTGAAGAAGTTAATGGAACAGCAGAAATTCAAAAATTATACAAATATGCAGGCTACACTCAAGGTCAACCTTGGGATCCTAGCAAAGCAAAACCAATTGAGTGGGTAAAAATTCACAATTTGCCCGACCATGTTTACTTTAATCATAGCCAACACGTAAAAGCAGGTAAAGTACAATGTCAAACTTGTCATGGCGACATCACAAAAATGGATGAAGTAAAACAATTTAGTGATTTAAGCATGGGTTGGTGCGTAAACTGTCACAGAGAAACAAAAGTTCAATTTAAAGAAAATGGGTTCTATAGTATATACGAAAAGTATCATCAACAACTAAAAAATGGTCAGTTAGATAGTACAAAAGGTATAACTGTAGAAAAAATTGGTGGAACGGAGTGTCAAAAATGTCACTATTAGAATTCGTGAATTAGCCGATTAGCCAATTCGACAATAATTGTCGAATTGTTAAATTGTCGAATTATCGAATTGGAAATTTAAAATTATCGAATTATCACATTATGTCTAAACATTGGCAAAGTTTTGGAGAGTTTAACGGAAGCGACGCTTACCAAAAAACTGTAAACGATGAGTTTAAAGAGGAATTACCTTTTGAAGAAACTGGTAAACTACTCGATGCAAAAACACCTCGTAGAGACTTTTTAAAATATGTAGGTTTTACAACTACAGCAGCAGCAGTTGCAGCAAGTTGTGAAACGCCATTAAAAAAATCAATTCCTTTTGTAAATCGTCCAGAAGATATTACTCCAGGAATTCCTAATTACTATGCTACAACGTACACTCAAGATGGTGAAGCAATAAGTGTTGTTGCCAAAGTAAGAGATGGTCGTCCAATTAAAATAGAAGGAAACGAGTTAAATCCTTTAACACAAGGTGGAACAAGTGCTAAAGCACAAGCAAGTGTGTTAGATTTATACGATGGTGCTCGTTTACGTTTTCCTAAAATAAATGGTAAAGAAGCAAGCTTCGAAGCTGTAGATGCAGCCTTGGCAACAGCAATTTCTGGTTCAGTTGTTGTACTTTCTTCAACTATCAGCTCTCCTTCTTCTCAAGCAGTAATTAATCAATTTTTAGCTAAATATCCAGGAAGTAAGCACGTTCAGTACGATGCTGTTTCTTATGCAGCTATTTTACAAGCTAATGCTGCTTGCTACGGAAAAAGAGCAATTCCTCAATACAATTTTGGAGCTGCTAAAGCTATTGTAAGTATTGGAGCAGATTTTCTAGGCACATGGATTTCTCCTGTAGAATATGCTAAACAATACGCAAAAGGAAAAAAACTAAATCCTGCAAATCCTACTATGAGTAGGCATATTGCTTTTGAAACTGTTGCAAGTTTAACAGGTTCAAATGCTGATGAAAGATTTTTACATCGCCCAAGCGAAACTGCAAGTATAGTTTTAGGCTTATTAGCTGCCGTTACAGGTGGTACACCAACAACAACTAATAAAACTTTAGCAAAAGGCATTGAAATGGCAGCTCGTAATTTAAAGGCTGCAAATGGTGAAGCTTTAGTAGTTTGTGGAAGCAATGATGTAAATGTTCAAATTGTTGTAAATGCTATTAACGAAGCAATTGGTGCTAATGGCAAAACTTTCACTTTTGCACATACTAATAACAGTAAGCAAGGTGATGATGCTGCTTTTGCTGCTTTACTTGATTCAAAAGTTGATACTCTATTAATAGTAGATAGCAACCCTGTATACACTTGGAGCGACAGCAAAAAAGTAGAATCTTGGATAAAATCAATTAAAACAACTGTAAGTTTTAATCCTAAAGAAGATGAAACTTCCGTATTATGTACTCATCATATTCCTAGCCATCATTATTTAGAAAGCTGGAATGATAGTGAAGTAGTTAGTGGCATTGTTTCATTTACCCAACCAACAATTAATCCTTTATTTAAAACTCGCCAATGGCAAGATAGTTTGTTAAAATGGAGTGGTAGCACAGTTGATTTTGCTACAACTTTAAAAACAAATTGGAGTACAAAATTGGGTGGCGAAAATGGATGGAATAAAGCATTACAAGATGGTGTAACTGGTACAGTTTTACCTGCAACAACATCTACCATGAATGCTAGTGGTTTAGAAGCTGCAAAAGCTGCTTTAGCTGCTATTGTTCCTAGTAAAAATATTGAATTACAATTATATCAAAAAGTAGGTATAGGTGCAGGAGAAGGTACTAGCAACCCTTGGTTAATGGAATTGCCAGATCCTGTAACACGTGCTACTTGGGACAACTATGTTATAGTTTCTCCAAAAATGGCTAAAACTTTATTGGGTATTGATTTACAAAATAATGGCCAAGCCGATGCTTATGAAGTTACTCCAGCTAAAAAAGTTGTTGAAATAACTGTAGGCAACAAAAAAGTGAGTCTTCCTGCTTTAATTATTCCTGGAACTGAAGAAAATACCATTGGTATTGCTGTTGGTTATGGAAGAAGTAAAGCCATTGGTAAAGTGGTTACTGATGAAGAAACAGATAAGCCTGTTGGTGCAAATGCTTTTGCTTTAGCAACTTTTGCTAACGGTACTGTTCATTTTGCAGTTGACAATGTAAAAACTACTTTAACTAACGAAACTTACCCTGTAGGTTTAACTCAAACACATAATTTATACGATACTTCACAAGGAAAAAGAACTGAGGTAATGAAAGAACTTAGCTTGGCTGAGTTTAAACATAATCCTTACGAAGTTTTAGAAGAACGTTTAGCTGAATTAGCAGTATATACAGGTTTAACTAAAGAAGAACTTGAAGCTAAAAAACCAGCTGAAAGAGCAGCAATTTTTGAAAAAACTTTCCGTGAAAATGGAAGTATTTACAAACCTTTCGATAAGCCAGGTGTAAAATGGGGTATGAGCATTGATTTAAATGCTTGTAATGGTTGTGGAGCTTGTGTGGTTGCTTGTAACGCTGAAAATAACGTTGCTGTTGTGGGTAAAGCAGAAGTTTTACGTTTCCACGATATGCAGTGGTTACGTATTGATAGATACTATAGTGGTACTGATTTAGAAAATCCTAAAGTTGTTTTCCAACCATTAATGTGTCAACATTGCGATAATGCTCCTTGTGAGAATGTTTGCCCTGTTGCTGCAACAAACCATAGCAGTGAAGGTTTAAATCAAATGACTTATAACAGATGTATTGGTACAAGATATTGTGCTAATAACTGTCCATATAAAGTTCGTCGTTTTAACTGGGCTGATTATACAGGTGCAGATAGCTTTAAAAATAACCAAGATGAGTTGAATAGTGCTGTTCATTACATGAACGAAGATTTAACTCGTATGGTTTTAAATCCAGATGTAACTGTACGTTCAAGAGGTGTTATTGAAAAATGTAGTTTCTGTGTACAACGTTTACAAGAAGGAAAATTAAAAGCTAAAAAAGAGAGCCGTCCATTAGAAACAGGAGGCGAAGGAAAAGGATGGGATTTAAAAGTTGCTTGTCAGCAAAGTTGTCCTACAGAAGCTATAGTATTTGGTAATGTAAATGATAGTAAAAGTGCTGTAAGTGAACACAGAGCTATTAACTTCCAAAGAAATTTCTATAGCTTAGAGCAATTGCATGTAATGCCAAATGTTAATTACTTGGCAAAAGTTAGAAATGTAGAAGAAGAGCATAAAGCTTAAACCCCTAACCCCTATAGGGGAATAGGTAAAAAAATAATTTTCGAAAATCTAAAAAGTCCCTTTAGGGATTTAGGGTAATATGAGTTTAAAATACGAATCACAATTAAGAGAACCATTAGTGTACGGTAATAAATCGTATCACGATGTTACAGAAGACATTATTCGTCCTATCGAGGTAAAACCAAGTAAACTTTGGTATATTGGTTTTTTTATCTCTGTAGCCTTATTAATGTTTGGTGTTTACAGTATTTACCGTGAGGTAACTTATGGTATTGGTCAGTGGAACTTGAACAAAACCATTGGATGGGGTTGGGATATTACCAACTTCGTTTGGTGGGTAGGTATTGGTCATGCTGGTACACTAATTTCTGCTATCTTGTTGTTATTTAGACAGGGTTGGAGAACTGGTGTAAACAGAGCAGCTGAGGCTATGACGATTTTCGCTGTAATGTGTGCTGGTCAGTTTCCTATTTGGCACATGGGTAGAGTTTGGATGGCTTTCTTTGTAATGCCTTATCCAAATAGTCGTGGTCCACTTTGGGTAAACTTTAATTCACCATTATTGTGGGACGTATTTGCCATCTCAACTTATTTTACTGTATCACTTTTATTCTGGTACAGTGGTTTAATTCCAGATTTTGCAACTGTACGTGATAGAGCAAAAACTAAATTGCGTAAACATTTATATGGTATAGCAGCTTTTGGATGGACTGGTAGTACAAAACACTGGCAACGTCACGAAAGTTTAAGTTTAGTATTAGCAGGTTTATCAACACCACTAGTATTGTCAGTACACACAATCGTATCATTCGACTTTGCTACTTCGGTTATTCCTGGTTGGCATACTACAATTTTCCCACCATACTTCGTTGCAGGTGCAATTTTCTCTGGCTTTGCCATGGTACAATCTCTAATGTTAATTGTAAGAAAAGTATTTGGATTAGAAGATTATATTACACTTGGTCACATCGAAGCCATGAACAAAGTAATTGTACTTACAGGTAGTATAGTTGGTATTGCTTACTTAACTGAGTTATTCATGGGTTGGTATTCTCAAAATAAATATGAAGGTTACACCTTCTGGTATAGTAGAGCAAATTTATTTAGTCCTTATGGATGGAGCTATTGGGGAATGATGGCTTGTAACGTAATAAGTCCACAAATTTTCTGGTGGAGAAAAATGAGAAGAAATTTATATGTTACCTTCTTTATGAGTGTAATTGTAAATATTGGTATGTGGTTCGAGCGTTTTGTAATCATTGTAACTTCTACTTATAGAGATTACTTGCCAAGTAGTTGGAGTGTTTATTATAGTCCTTCAATTTGGGAAATAGGTTTTTATGTAGGTAGTTTTGGTTTGTTCTTTACTTGTTTCTTCTTGTTCGCTAAGTACATGCCTACTATTGCAGTAGCAGAGATTAAGTATGTACTTAAAACTACAGGAGAAAGCTATAAAGAAAATATGGCTGCTTTAGACAAGCAAGATGCTGAAAGTTTTGCTCACGAGCATGCACATTAATACCCCTTAATCCCCAAGGGGGAAATTAAGAAGGCTCATTAAGAAAATAAGTTCTAAAAATATTTTTAAAATTTAACTAAGTTTTTCAAAGCCCCTCCTTTGGAGGGGTTGGGGAGGCTGATTGGAGGCTTTTATATGAGTAAAAAGAAATTTGTTGTAGGATGTTTTGATACTGAGGATACTTTGTTTCCTGCAGTAAAAAAAGTACGCACAGCTGGATATAAAATAAAAGATGTGTATACGCCATTTCCAGTTCATGGCCTTGACCATGCTTTGGGTATGAGAGAAACAAGTTTGCACACAGCTGGTTTTATTTATGGCATCACAGGAACCACTACTGCAATTAGTTGTATTAGCTGGATTTTTACAAAAGATTGGCCACTAGACATTGGTGGTAAACCACATTTTGCTTTGCCAGCATGGATACCAATTATGTTTGAGCTTACTGTATTGTTTGCTGCAGTTGGTATGGTATTAACTTTTTGTTATTTGTGTCAGCTAGCACCTTTTGTTAAAAAACATCATTTCCATGCAAGAGCAACCGATGATTTATTTGCCATGGTAATTGAGTGTACAGATAAAACTAACACAGCCGATTTAGAAGCCTTTTTAGCTAATGCAGGAGCAGTAGAAACTAAAACTGAAGTTGCTGAAGAAGGTTGGTGGATTGGCAGATATGATAGAGATGAAATGCCTTTTGAAATTAAAGGAGCAATAGCATAATCATAATTATATTATTTGAATGAAACAATTATTTTTAATATCAAGTTTGGCCTTAGGAATTGGTTTAATAAGTTGTAGCGATGTACAACGTAAACCTAGCAAAGTTTATATGCCTGATATGGCCTATAGCCGTGGTTACGAAACCTACACTGAAAGAGATAGTTTGATATTTACTAGCAACGAAAAAGAGCGTGGTAACAAAATATTTTATAATAATTTGCCACCAGCAGGTACAATTGCAAGAGGAAGTGAAATGCCTTTTCCATTAGCACAAGACAAAGCTGGCGATACTACAAATTACTATGCTAGTAAAGCAGTAAAAAGCCCTATTGATACAATGACTACTGCTCAATTAGAAGAAGCAGGTAGATTATATTTAATCAATTGTGGCATTTGTCATGGCTCTAAATTAGATGGTAATGGTCCATTATACAAAGGTGGTGAAGGTCCTTATGCTGCAAAACCAGCAACTTTAGTTGGGGATGCAAAATATGAAGCTATGCCAGAAGGACAAATGTATTACAGCATTGCTTATGGTAAAGGTCAAATGGGTAGCTACGCTTCACAACTTACAAGAAAACAACGTTGGGAAGTAATTGCTTACATAAAGCACAAACAAAAAACTGCTAAAGCAAGTGCTGCACCAGCAGCAGATGCTACAGCAAAAAAGTAATTTTTAAAAATAGATTGAAATAAAATTATAATAGTTGGGATTAATGATTTTAATAATTATTAAATCTACAATCTCAAATCATAAATAATAAAGATGGCTTCAATAAAACAACAATTCGAAATTCCTGGTAAAATGAAAACTTGGGCTTATGCTTTAATTGGCATTGGTGTAGCAAGTTTTGTTATAGGATTGTTTACAAAAGGAATGGGCAGCGACCACGAAAAAGCAGTTTTCATTGGTACTTTAATGTATAATACTATGTTTTGGACATTGGTTACCAATGCTGCTATGTTCTTTTTATGTGTAACTACCATGGCTTGGGCTGGCTGGCCAGCTACTTTTCGTAGAGTGCCAGAAGCAATTAGTACATTAGTTCCAATTTTTGGTGGTGTAACTTTTGTTGTATTAATGTATGTTATATTTTCTCATAACCACCACATTTACCATTGGTTAGATGCTGATGCTGTGGCAAAAGATCCAATTTTAAAAGGAAAACAAGGCTTCTTAAACCCTACATTCTTTGTAATTTGGTCTACTTTGGCTATAGGTTTGTGGAGCTTATTGGGTTGGAGAATGAGAAAATTAAGTGAACAGGCTGATGATGCTGAGTTAAATGGTATGACTGGTGCCGAATTCATCAAACAAAATACTGTAAGAGCTTCAATGTTCTTGGTTTGGTTTGGATTAACTGTAGGTAGTACAATTCCTTGGTTATGGATGATGAGTTTAGACCCTCATTGGTATAGCACTATGTACAGCTGGTATAACTTTGCAAGTACGTTTGTAAGTGGCATGAGTTTAATTGCACTTTGGATTGTATACTTAAAAAATAAAGGTTATTTAGAGTATACAACTAACGAACACTTACATGATGTGGCTAAATTTATGTTTGCTTTTTCAGTGTTTTGGACATATTTATGGTTTAGCCAATACATGTTGATTTGGTATAGTAACCAACCTGAAGAAACAATTTATTTTAAACATAGAGTTCAAGGTCCATACAAAGGAATATTTTTCCTTAACTTGATAATCAATTTCTTATGTCCTTTGTTAATATTAATGAAGCGTGCTGCAAAACGTAATTACACATTAGTAACGTTTATGGCTGTATTAATCATCTTTGGTCATTGGATAGATTATTATCAACAAGTAATGGGAAGTATTAGTAAAGATCATGTTACATTAAGTTGGTTAGATTTTGGAATTTGTAGCTTCTTTGTAGGAACGATGATTTGGGGTGTAAGTAGAGCTTTGGCAAGTAAACCATTAGTTCCAAAACATCATCCATTCTTAAAAGAAAGTATTATACATCACACATAGAATATATTTTAATATTGTTGATTGAATATTGAATATTGTTTTGACAAAGTTTCTACTTAATAAATAATCTAGAAACTTTAAAATCAGAAATAAGAAATAAAAAGTATGCAAACGTTTTTAATATTAGCAGTAGTTGTATTAATTTTCTTGGTGATTTTTCAAATCTCCAAAGCAGCTGAGTACGTAAGTGTTTTAAAAGGTGAAGAAAATAGCAGAAAGCAAACTAATAAGGTTAATGGCTTTTTAATGCTAGGTTTCATGATTTTAGGACTCATTGGCGTTTGGTATTGTAACGAAATTTATGCACCAAAAACTTTGATGTTTAATGGTGGACCTGCAAGTGAACAAGGTATTGAAGTAGATAGTATGATGATGTGGACTTTGGCAATTACTGGTATTGTATTTGTGCTTACTCAAATCGTATTATTTTGGTTTGCTTATAAATATCAAGAAAATGAAACAAAATCTGTTTTCTATTTTCCTCACAATACAACTATGGAGGTAATTTGGACTGCTGTTCCTGCAATTGCATTGGCAGTTTTAGTTACAATAGGATTAAAAAACTGGGCAAATTTTACTAGCGAAGCACCTGATAACGCCTTAAAAGTTGAAGTTACAGGTAAGCAATTTGGTTGGATTTTTAGATATCCGGGAAAAGACAAAGAATTTGGTAAAAAATATTATAGATTAATTGATGCTGCCGATAATAGCTTAGGTTTAATTTGGAGAGATACTACAATTACTAAACCAAATGGCGATAAACAAACTTTTAAAGCTGATAAATATACACAAGACGATTTAGTGATGGAACAAACTATGTATGTTGTAAAAGGTCGTCCTGTAAAGTTAATCATCAATAGTAGAGATGTTATTCACGACGTTGGTTTGGTACATTTTAGAATGAAAATGGATGCTGTACCTGGTATGCCAACTACACTTTGGTTTACACCAATTTACACTACTGCAGAAATGAAGGAAAGAACAAAAAATCCTAATTTCCAGTATGAAATTAGCTGTGATCAAATGTGTGGAAATGGACACTACAGTATGAAAGGAAATATTGAAGTGGTTACACAAGCTGAGTTTGATGCTTGGGAAGCTAAGCAAACTGCAAAATATGCAAGTTTATATGCTCCTAAAAAAGAAGAAGCTGCACCTGCAGGAGCAGTAAAAGATACAGCTGCAAAAGCTATGGTTGCTATGGCAACAAAAGTTGGAAAATAAAAAACATTTTGAATATCAAATTGTTTTTTGATAATAGTAAGAGAGGCGTTGAAGTGAGTGACACAACGATGCTCAATAGCACTATAAGTGCTGGCAAAAAACAAAAAAATACGCAATATATTTTGCGAAAACATAAAATTGAAGAATAAATAGTATGAGTACAGAAGCAGTATTACATGGTACACATGTTGATAGTCATGCAACTCACGACGATCATCATCACGAACACCACCACCACGAAACTTTTATCAGTAAGTATGTGTTTAGCATGGATCATAAGATGATTGCCAAACAGTTCTTAATTACTGGTATGGTTTGGGCTGTTGTGGGTGGATTGATGAGCGTTTTGTTTAGATTACAATTGGGTTATCCTGATGAAAGTTTTCCAATATTAGAAGATTTATTGGGTAAATGGTGGGCAGAAAAAGGCCACATTACACCACAGGCATATTATGCATTGGTAACTACACACGGTACAGTATTAGTATTCTTTGTATTAACTGCTGGTTTAAGTGGAACTTTTGCAAACTTTTTGATTCCATTACAAGTAGGAGCAAGAGATATGGCTAGTCCGTTTATGAACATGCTTAGCTATTGGTTCTTTTTCTTAGCAAGTGTTGTGATGATGAGTTCAATATTTGTAGAAAATGGTCCTTTTAGTGGTGGTTGGACAGCTTACCCTCCTTTATCTGCTTTAGGCGATGCTTCACCTGGTAGTAAAACAGGTATGGATTTATGGTTGATTAGTATGAGCTTGTTTGTGGTTTCATCATTATTGGGAGGTTTAAACTATATAGCTACAGTTTTAAACATGCGTACAAAAGGTATGAGCATGACAAGAATGCCACTTACCATTTGGGCATTATTCTTTACTGCTGTATTGGGTGTATTATCATTCCCTGTGTTATTAAGTGGTTGTATTTTATTAATTTTTGATAGAAATTTTGGAACTAGCTTCTATTTATCTGACTTATTTGTAAATGGAGTTGGTGCTTTACCTAACGAAGGTGGTAGTGCAATTTTGTTCCAACATTTATTCTGGTTCTTAGGTCACCCAGAGGTATATATTATATTATTACCTGCAATGGGTATGGTGAGTGAAATTTTAAGTGTAAACAGCCGTAAACCAATATTTGGATACATTGCCATGATTGGTAGTTTGTTTGCAATTGCTATACTAGCTTTCTTAGTTTGGGCACACCACATGTTTGTAACTGGTTTAAATCCATTTTTAGGCAGTGTGTTTGTATTACTTACCTTATTAATTGCAGTACCAAGTGCTATTAAAGTATTTAACTGGTTAACTACTTTATGGAGAGGTAGTATACGTTTTACGCCAGCTATGTTATTTGCTATAGGCTTTGTAAGCTTATTTATTAGTGGAGGTTTAACTGGTATTTGGTTAGGTAACAGTGCTTTAGATATTCACTTACACGATACTTACTTTGTAATTGCACACTTTCATATTGTAATGGGTGTTGCAAGTATGTTTGGAATGTTTGCTGGAATTTATCACTGGTATCCAAAAATGTATGGTAGATATTTAAACAACACTTTAGGTTACATCCATTTCTGGGTTACTATTATTGGAGCTTATCTAATCTTCTGGCCAATGCATTACGAAGGTTTAGCTGGTATGCCACGTAGATATTATGATTATAGCATTTGGGAAAGTTTTAAAAACTTTGGAGAGTTAAACAAATTTATTAGCACAGTAGCTATGATTGTTTTCTTAACACAAATAT